>JAILGP010000041.1 GCA_024696635.1 Eubacterium sp.
TCCCTCAGGAAGATCAGTTATATAAGCATTATCTATTATTATTGTCTTATACTGTAAAAGCTCTAAAAGGGTATCCGGTGCATTCAGGGCTGAAACCACCGTAGCACTTACATTTAACTGACTTAAAAGTCCTTCAAAACCGCTGCTATCCTCATCAATTCCTGAAATAAGAAGTACACTCTGAGGAGCATCAACAAGGGCTGCCACAAGGGCTGTATTATTATTCTCTATAGTATCCCCCTCTGCCTCAATGGTGATTTTCTTTTCTTCAACAGCCTTATCACCAGCGACACCGTCAATGAGAAATGTATTATCACCCTTATTTAACTTAACCTTCTTCTCCTCTTCCAACTGGCTTCCATCCCATATTGAAAGAGTAGCACCAGTCTCCCTTGAACTATAAATAGTAACCTTTATAACATAGGCGTCTCCAGTAGAAAGCTTCTCAGGCATATCTACATTTTCCACATAGATATCATCCATCAGTCCTATATCCAGGAGAAGACCACATATTTCTATATCCGACTGATTTATAGTATCCTTACAGGAATTAATATCACCTGTGGTTTCCCTTCCGTCTGACAAAACTACAATTCTACCTGCCCTGTCATCTGGCAGGAGGGCCGCAGCATATTCCACCGCTCCCTGAATATTTGTCTGACTTCCATCCGGCTCAGTATATACAGTAGAGAAAACCACCTCTTCCGCCAGGAACTGTTCTGTTTCTGCATTCTGGCCAAATGTAACTATACCCACCATTTCTCCATCAGGAAGCTGATCTATCTTTTCCTTTACATAAGCCTCCTGACTGGCCAGACTGCTTATAGCACTGTCTGACATATCAATAATAAATATAGTCGCTGTCTTCCTCTTTATGGCTGGAAGTTCAAAACCAATTACAGCCAGCAATACCAGTAAAATAAGAAGGATGCTTATTGCATTTTCCGCCCATCCTCTTGAGGTAAAGCTCTTTGAAAGCTCCCTTAGCTTTGCAAATATATTCTTATCCTTACTATCCTTTGATTTAAGAGAATATCTGAAAAGATAGATTCCCCAATCAAGAATCAGGAGTATAAGAGCTATTATGAGAGCTATTCTTCTAAGAGAACTCATTCTGACACCAGATTCGGCCTGAACAGCGTATGTCATGGACGATATTGATCCACTACCATCCCCTTCCGATATAGGGTATCTTGCAACAAAATACTCAACAACTTCCTTATCATTTTTATCTGACTGACTTGACTTGATTTTATATGTAAGACTATAAAGACCAGCATGATCTATGAAATCACCAATAGGAATTTCTTCCTTTTTATTTCCAACATTTTCCTCAAGCTTTGCATCCTTAGATACTGATGGACTAAGGGATACCATGGAACCCGCCTGTATATATTCATCTCTTACCAGGCTTTCATCTGTAAGATAGGATATTCCATCTGCAATAAAGATTGGGAATTCAGCCATAAGAGGATATTCACTATCTCTTATATCAAAACCAAGAACAATCTGTCTTACGCCCTCATTTTCCCCATAATAGGCAACTGTTTTTTCATTTTCATTATCCTTAACGACCATTAAAGGCTGAGCCCATTCAGGACAGTCAAGCACACTCAGCTTTCCTGCTCCGAATTCATAATCACTCATGTCTTTAATAAGCTGTCCGGTCTTAACAGTAACCATTGCTCCATCTATAAGCTCAGCATCGTCCGGTCTATAGGCCTGAACAAACCTGCTATAATTTCCTGTCACAAGGTCAGCCCTGTCATAAAGGGCTATGGAATCCTTTTCAGAAGAACCAGCCTGACTAATCTCACTATCAGAAGCCACCTTAATAACATTTTCACCACTTACAGCAAGATATGCTTTCTCAAGATAAGTATTACCTACTCCCACAAGATAAGCAGTTTTCTGGTCATTACTACGGACAACTGAATAAGCCACATTATCCCGGTCAAGTCCATCCACAAGATTATCATCAGTAAAATGAATTCCACCAAGCTCTGCTCTTACATAGCTTCCTTTAACATCTTTACCCATCATAAGAACTGTGTTGCCACTTGTTTCCTGGGTATTAATTGTTCTTACTTCCAGAAGGCTTCCATCCTGATCATAAAGTGATATATCAAAGTCTGCCTCCACCTGACCAGTCTTCTGATATCCTATGGCTATATCATAAAGGCCTTCAGAATTCTTCTTCATGGAAACCTGACTTATTCCTATATTTGAAGCCTCATGCCCATAAACTCTTACTTCCAGAGGAAGACTTCCCCCACTGGACTCCACCAGGCTTTCAAGCTTGCCAGCCCCCTCTGAATCCGTATAAATGATTATCTTATCCAGCTGTAGTGAACGGAATATACTTTCTGCCTTATTAATATCACCCGTACCATCCGTTACATTTATATTATTAATAGCACGGCGCAGCTTCTGCTTATCGGTAATGGAATTGGCCAGAAGCTCAATCTTTTCCCCCGCTGACATTATAGATATATTTCCTGAAGAAAGCTCTATATAATCACTTGCATCCTTTATGGCCTCTTCAAATCTTGTCCTACCTGACCCGCCCTCTTCAGGCTCAGATAAAAACTGCATGCTTCCAGAGGTATCTATTACAATAAGGGTATCTTCCTTACTTGCCCCACCTAATTTAAGCTTTGGAGACATGGCAGCGAAAATCAGAAAAAGCAGGGCCAGTATTTCCAGAAAGAGAAGTATATTTCTTATTATTTTTCTGGCAAATGTTACGCTTGTATCATAGCGTTCCCTGTTTTTCCACAATAAAAGGGAAGGAATAACCTTACGTTTTCCCTTTGGCTTCATCATATATAAAATTATGATTATGGGTACTCCCACCAATGCTATAAGGGGGAGCAGACTTCCAAATGTCATGATTTTAACCTGCTATTTTCCTTAATCTTTAATATCATTTCTGATTTGTTCTTACTGTTTTTTCTATATCCAGCTATTCAGATTGGCCTTTAAGAAAATATCCATCACTTTATCAGATGGAATAAATCTCCCTAAGCTTTATAAAAAGGATTTCCTGGAGAGGGTCCCCTGTAGAACATAGAACATATCCCATTCCACCAGCCTTTGCCTTTTCCTTGACCTTCCTTATATAATCCTCCAGAGCCCTCTGATATTCTCCCACAGTATTTCTGTCCAGAGTAAGCTTTATATCCCTTGACTGGTCCTCAGCATCCACCAGCTGAAAGGCTCCAACATCTTCTATATTCAGTTCCTCCTTCGAAAGCACATGAAGAATAATAAGCTTCATATTATGGTATTCGAAGAGTCTGATTATCTCATCCTCATTATCCAGAAATTCCTCATCCATAAGGTCTGATATGAGAAATGCAATGCCACCCCGTCCTTTTATAGACTTTTTCAAGGACTGAATGAGATTAACTCTCCCCTGAATATTAGTTGTAGTCAGCCATTTCTTAAGCTGACTCACACCAAGATTGCCATTTGCAACCCTTATGCTCCTTTTAATATCACAAAGGTCAGTCACATAAACCATGTCTTTACCCGAGGTAGCTATATAGGATATGGCTTCCGTCAGCTCTGCCATAAGAGTACTTTTAAGCTTTTGTCCAAATTCCATGGAAAGGCTGGTATCTAAGAATATATTTACTCTTCCTTCCTTTTCCTCCATAAATTCCTTTATAAAAAGCTTATCGAATCTGGCAAATGCATTCCAGTCCACATATCTCATATCGTCTCCCGGAATATATTCCCTATATCCGGAAAATTCCGCAGACCTACCCTTGGCAGAGGATCTTCTCATGCCCTCTCCCTGAGACAGACTTCGGCCTATATTAAGCCTAAGAGTTTTCAGTTTTTCAAGTTCTCTTAATTCTATGGTCTGCATATTTATCCTAATCCTATAAAATATTATCCCACTTATTTATTCTGACTATTTATCCCAGCCCAAAGCATGTCAATAAGCTTGTCCGGACTAATTCCATCTGCTATAGCATCAAAGCTGAGAATTATACGGTGCCTCAAAACAGCCGGCGCTACATAAGCAATATCCTCGAAGGATACATTTAGCCTTCCACTCATAAATGCCCTTGCCTTGGCACATCTTACAATATGCTGGGCAGCACGAGGGCTTGCTCCTTCCCTTATATACTGATTAGGTGCATGAGTTGCCATTACTATATCAAGAGCTCTGTCAAGTACTGCATCTGCTATAGGAATCTGCTGTATCATCTGTCTTATGACTATAAGGTCCTGAGGGCTTACCATAGGACGTGCCTGTTCAGGCATATATCCCTCTGTAAGTCTTACAATAGCTCCCAGCTCCTCTTTGCTAGGATATTCCACAAGAAGCTTCATAGCGAATCTGTCCAACTGGGCTTCCGGCAGAGGATAAGTTCCTTCCTGTTCAATAGGGTTCTGGGTTGCAATAACGAAAAATGGATCAGGCAGTGCATAGGTAAGATCACCAACTGTAACTGTATGTTCCTGCATGGCCTCCAAAAGAGCTGACTGTGTCTTAGGAGTCGCACGGTTAATCTCGTCCGCCAGAATTACATTTGCAAATATGGGACCCGCCTCAAATTTGAAGCTGCTTCCATTCTCATTTCTTACCATTATATTAGTACCAGTTATATCTGCCGGCATCAGATCCGGTGTAAACTGAATTCTCTTAAATGACATATCAAAAACATGACTAATGGTTTGAACAAGTCTTGTTTTTCCAAGTCCCGGCATACCTTCAAGGAGTACATTTCCCCCTGTCAGCAGTACCATAAGAAGACTTTCTACAGTTTTATCCTGGCCTATTATTTCCTTTTTTATTTCTCCTCTGACCTGATTGATCATCTGGATTGCCTGATTCATATCCTGGACCATCTTGTTTCTCCTCTTATATACATTTTATGGCAAATTATTATATTTTTATTTTTTTACAAAGCATCTTATTTTTATTTTTTTACAATGCATCTTATTTTTTCTATAACAAATTATCTTATGTATTTTTATTCTGATAAGCCTGTAAAATAGTCCTTTATTACATCTGACATAGTACCGGGGTATTTGCCCTTATCTATTCCTTCATAGGCTGCATCTGAATATTCGTTAATTACAGAATCATATGGAACAGCCGTTCCCTCCCAGGCAAGTCCATTCTGCTCATGGGAATACTGAGAAGTAGAATTGTCATTATAATTACCAGTAAGACTCTCATCCACACTTACATAATCATGATTATGTTCCACATCCATTTCCTGGCTGGAACCACCCTGACCGGAGCCATTTCCATTCTGACCACTCTGACCGTTTTGACCATTTTGACCATTTTGACCATTTTGACCGTTCTGGCCATTCTGTCCTGATTGACCGTTTTGACCGTTCTGGCCATTCTGTCCTTCCTGGCCGTTCTGGCCATTTTGACCGTTTTGACCGTTCTGGCCATTCTGTCCTGATTGACCGTTTTGACCGTTCTGGCCATTCTGTCCTTCCTGGCCGTTTTGACCTTCCTGACCGTTCTGTCCTTCCTGGCCATTCTGACCTTCCTGACCATTCTGTCCTTCCTGGCCATTCTGTCCTTCCTGGCCATTCTGTCCTTCCTGGCCATTCTGTCCTTCCTGGCCGTTCTGTCCTTCCTGGCCGTTTTGACCTTCCTGACCATTCTGTCCTTCCTGGCCGTTCTGACCCTCCTGGCCGTTCTGACCTTCCTGACCGTTTTGACCGTTCTGTCCTTCCTGGCCCTGCTGATTTTGTGCATACTCCTGAGACTTTTTCTGGTTCTCTGCAATCTCAGAAGCATCCTTCATCTGCTGGCTAGCATTTCCACTTTTACCCTGGGAAAGAGAATCAAGCTTTTCTGATATCTGTCCCAGCTTATAATCATATTTACTACTAGCCTTTGCAAACTCACTCATATTAGAAGCCTGGTGAAAATCCTCCTTTGAGGTTTCAAGAGAATCCATCATTTGCTGAAGCTCTGCTAATTCCTCAGGTGTAAGCTGGCCCTGATCAATTTTATCCAGAGCCTCCATCATCTCCTTTACTTCTTTTTCTGCTTCCTTAGCCGCAATTTTGGCCTCATGCTGATCCTTTGCCTCAAGTCTTGCTTTAGTAGGAATCATAAGGAGTATTACTCCAAGTATCATGACCAATAAAGTTATCCCAAACTTGAGCCATGGAAAATCCGCTTTCAGCTTTATATTATGCTCCTGCATCCTAAGGCTTGCTTCAGCCCCCTGTCTTTGTAAAACAAGTATAGGGTCCGAGTACTCCTGATTTTCATAAGCAGTAATTATCTTCTCCTCAAGCCCAAAGCTATCTATCAAAAGAGCTGCGTCTCTATCATCCTTCCTTCTTTTTATACCAATCACAATTCCTAGCGGAATAGAAAGAACAATAGGAATCACTGCAATAACAGGCCCATAATACATAGGAATAAACATGCTAAGAAGAACAATAAGAAGGCCTGCAAAGCCTCCCCACATAAGGGAGGTTACAAGAGACCTTCTCATTATCTGTGCATTCATCTGCAATCTTATTTTATTTATAAATGTTATAATATATTCCATTTTAATTATTTTTTCCCTGGTCTTATTTTCTTTGAAGCAATAAGTACAGCAAGAGCAGCTACTCCAAGCTGAAATACAGAGGAAATAATAAGCCAGACTGGGGTAGAAAAAAGAAATTCAAGTATATCACTACTATTCCCACCATAAGAGAAAATGTCATTAAAGCCTTCTCCCGTGAGAGCATTTACAAAAAATACAACAAATGATGTTACAGGATTAGTTATTTGACCAAGTAACATCCAATAAACATCATCAACATCATCTACTATTAAAGAAAGAATAAATATCGGTAAGTAAGTTCCACCATATATTATTCCATAAATAACATAAGACATTATGATAGCTGGAATAGTCTTCTTACAAAAAGCAGAACACATGGTACCTATACTACCTGTCATAACAGCAAATACAAATGCCAAAATAATATATACAAATAAAGAGCCCCAGGAAAGACCACCCATAATAAAGGATGCAGCCATAAGAGGAATACTTGCAAATACAAATATCATAACCCTGATTACTGCAGATGACACCTTTCCTATTATTATCTGAACTGGTGTTATGGTAGTTGTAAGAAGAACGTCCAAGGTTCCCCTTTCTCTTTCTCCAGATATGGATGAAGCCGTAATAATAGGTACTATAAGAGATATAATACAAAGCTGGGCAACTCCCACTATAGGGAAAAATGCTACATAGCCTTCATAAATATCTACATTACTTCTCATTGAGCTAAACCCGGAGCTTGTATAGATTACTAACATAGTAAGGCAGAAAGCCAGAGCCAGAACAGCTTCATAGGCAAATAAGCCCCAGGAAAACTTCATACTTCTGCATATAACTCTGAGGTCCTTTTTTACTATAGGATTAACAAGCTTTTCCATATTAATTTCCACCTCCTGTTATATTCATAAATATCTGTTCAAGACTCTTTTCATCACGATGGAAACCACCTAGAACAACTCCCCTGTTTATGAGGTCAGCCGCCAGACGACTTGCCATATAATCATCAGTCACACCGGCAATTATAATCTGATTTTCTCTTACTGATTCTATACGAATATTATTATATTCCTGAAGCATCATAACAACATTTTCTATTCCCTGATTAAGAGTAAGAACCAGTCTGCTTGTGTCTGTTCCAATCTTAAGTATATCCTCCATCTTGCCTGCAGTCACAAGTCTTCCCTGACTCATTATTCCAATTGCATTACACATTTCAGAAATATCGGCAAGAATATGAGAACTGATAACAATAGTCTTACCCATGGACTGAAGATTCATAAGAAGCTCCTTCATCTCAACTCTGGCTACAGGGTCAAGACCTGAAGACGGCTCATCCATTACCATAAGCTCAGGATTATGAAGAAGAGCTCTTGCCACACAGAGTCTCTGTTTCATTCCTCTTGATAATGTATCAACATAAAAGTCCTTTTTATCCTGAAGATTAACAAGAGCAAGCAGATCATCTGAAACAGTCTGTATTTCACGGTATGTCATTCCATTAAGAGAACCATAAAACTCAAGATACTCTGTAACCTTAAGATTATCATATACACCAAAGAAATCAGGAACATATCCAATTGTTTTCTTAAATGCCTTCATGTCCTTGTTACTTGCAGGCTTTGCACCAGTATTAACTGAAGTTATACCATTTACAGTTACAGAACCAGATGTTGCCTGAAGAAGACCACATACAATTCTTATAGTTGTTGTTTTTCCTGCACCATTTGGACCTACAAATCCAAACAGATCACCCTTAGGAACTCTCAAGGTAAGGCCCTGTACTGCAGGAAAACGCCCATAGGTTTTATATAAATTTTCAATATAAAGCATTTTAACCTCCGAAAGAGCAGTTTACATAAAAGAAATTTATGGTAAACCGTCTTCTATTTACAATTATAGTAGCATACCCATGATTGCTCATTTTCATTTGTTATACCACTAGCTTTTTTTACACCAATTACCCTTATTCCTGTAGTATTAGAACTCATGGTATAATATGCCATAGCCAGGGATGCAATAGCTCCCGACTCTTCATAATCTTTTTTATCATAATACTTACGGGCATAGAAATCGAGAATGTTATCATAACTTGAATAATAGCCTCCGTTATAACTATAACCACTTGAATTAAAATCAATATTTATCTCTTCACCATTTTGCACATCTTCTTCGAGCATCATTCCAGTATCATCAAAAATAAGAACAAAGTCAAAATCCATTCCTGTATTATTTTCTACTGTACCTACAACATTTGTTCCATTATAAGAAGTGTAATCATCATACTCATCATCATCTTGATCATATTCATCAGTATCATCAAAATCAAAAGTATAATTTATATCAAAACCAGGCTGAGTACCAGGATTAGATTTGACATCTATACAAGCAAGTTCAAATGTGCCATTAGGATTATAAGTGACATTTAAATGATCATCTTTCTTTACGCTTCCCCAAAGCTTATCATTATCTGAATAATCGTAATCTGTATACAGGGTAGCTGATTCATAAGAAGAATCCATTTCCAAGCTCCATGACTTAGGATTTGGGCTGTAACCCATAATATAGGTATCAGCAAGTCCACTATCCAGATTTTGAACAGTTACAGATTTCACTGTCAGCCCTTTAACTCTTACTCCAAGACTTATAAGAATTATAAATACTACAAATAATAATGAAAGTCCTGGAATTGCCAGCCATATTATCTCCTGCTTCTTCATGGCCTTTAATATAAGATAAATAATAGGTCCAACTAAAACTACATATATAATTATAAGGAATACCATTAAGCCGCCACCTGTTTGGGCAGGCTTTTCCATATATGCTTCTATGTCAGAAATATTATATATTTCTAAATTATTATTACTTCCAGAGTAACTAAATTTGGAACTAGAGGATAAGACCTGAGAATATACGGTACTCATCTCATTTTTTACAAAATCTCCATAGCCACCCTGGGCATCATAAAGATCACCAAGATCAATAAGATAAAGGGTATATGTACCACTTGAATCTACTTTATAATAGGAATACTGACTGCAATAGTTAAAATCCATATAAAAATCATCTGCATTAACCTGTGCCATTGACACTTCAGTTTCTGTTTCTGTATCAATCATATTGTAGTCAGTATAAAGGCTAATATCCCCTTCTAAAACATTTATTCCCCAATCCTGAGCCATAACCTTTTTATAGTTTTCACCAGTTCCCAGAATAAGATTACCACCAGATTTAACCCAGTTTTTCAGGTTATTAACAGCTTCTTCTGAAAGGCTTGATGTATCAAAATCATTTATAACTATAATATCAAACCCTGAAAGATTTTCTGTATCAGCAAGGTCACTTCCATCTAAATTGCTTGTTACAACTTTATAATCCTGACCATTTACATTTACAGAGCCACCACCCAGATCAAGGAAATCAAGTTCATCACTATTGTCTGCTAGAAGGCCAAGCTTTATGGTACTCATATATATAGATAAAGCATTTCTGAACTTTTCCTTATACACTGATTTATCCTTAGTATTTAATATTTCCACTTCCACAATCTGTGAAGCGCCTGTATTTTCTACAGGAATAGTAACCGAATAGGTTTTTTCTCCATTTGCAGGAAGAGATATGTCAACATCATAAGATATATTACTAGAAGATGATGATGTCTCTATTATAACCCTTGCGCATCCTGTGAAATCACTAGAATTATTCTTGATATTAAGAGATACAAGATAATATAAACCTGTGGTATCAAGTTCACTTTCTACGTCGATATCAAAAATATCCTGATCTGCTGAAACTCTTAAATCAGGCATCATAACAAGGGCTATGGCTAAAAACATAGCTAAAAGAATTGCCGCCCACCTTTTTGTTTTGTACATCTTAACCTCCACACTAACTTACCTCATAAGATTTGACAAATTATTTATTAAAAATATAAATGCTTTGCAGCCGGTAAGTATTTTGACTTTTGACACTATTAAATTAGTGTGCTATATTAAACCCTGCGAGTAGGGTAAACAATCGCGTGATTATTCATTAACCACGAGGAAAGTCCGGGCATCACAGGGCAGGATGCTGGATAACGTCCAGTTGAGGTGACTCACAGGAAAGTGCAACAGAAAGTATACCGCCTGCTTCGGCAGGTAAGGGTGAAATGGCGAGGTAAGAGCTCACCGCTTATCTGGTGACAGATAAGGCATTGTAAACCCCATCCGATGCAAGACCAAGCAGTAGCGTTTGCAGGCTGCCCGCCAAGCTACAGGTAGGTTGCTCGAGCTCTGTAGTAATGCAGAGTCTAGATAAATGATTGTTCCAGACAGAACCCGGCTTATAGTCCTACTCGTATTTTTTTCTTACCTCCAAAACCCTATTATATCTTCTGTTTTTAATCCTATAATATAATTAAATCCGCCTCTTATCTCCCAAATTTCAATCTAAATATAATCATTTTAAATTAAAAATATATATAAAGACTTAAAAATTTTTTAAAAGCTAATTAATTTTTTGTCTAAGGAACTATATAAAATCAGACTTTAAAACAGCCTCCACCAATAAACTCTCTCATTAAAGAATTAAGTGGAACCATCTGAACATCAATTCCCAGGAAATAATCCAGGAATTTAAGTAATCTCTTTGCCTCATAATAAGCATCTGATTCCTTGCTTACTCCAAAGAGAAGTGGCTCAACAAACTGCTTTATAGCAGGAAGTTCATATATTATAGCGGAATTGAACATAACATCCGCTTCTTCCTGAAATGGAAATATATTCTCCTCCTCACCTTTTCTAACAGATGGCCACATAAGAATTGTTTTTTCTGCAGAATGACCTCTTGTCCTTGCATCCCTGACAATTCTTCTAAGAAGTCTGGTATCTGTTGTAGATATTCTATTATGCTCATCCAGATTAAGCTGAGTAAGAGCACTTATATATACCTTATAACAGCTGTCCTTAGGTAGAGCCTTTGTAGATTCCGGATTAAGAGCATGGATTCCTTCCATAACCAGAACATCATCCTGTCCCAGCTTAAGCTTTGTACCATCATAAACCTTTCTTCCCACAAGGAAATCAAAGGTAGGCATCTCCACCTCTTCTCCCGCCAGAAGTCTTGCCATCTTATCATCAAGAAGGTTCAGATCCATAGCATTTATACTTTCAAAATCCAGCTTTCCCTCTGCATCTCTTGGAGTCTCACTTCTTTCCTTAAAGAAATTATCCATTGCTATAGGATGCGGATTTATACCATGAGCCTTAAGCTGAATACTAAGTCTGTTGGAAAATGTAGTCTTTCCCGATGAGGAAGGGCCAGCTATTAAAACAAGCTTCTTGTTCTCCTTAACGATTGTCTCAGCTATATCGGCAATCTGTTTCTCCATAAGAGCTTCCTGAACCAGAATCAGATCATTGGAGTACCCTTGAGTTATCTTATTATTCAGTTCTCCAACTCCCCCAACATGGAGCATTTCTCCCCAGTCCTCAGTTTTCCTGAGTACCGAATATAATTTTTTAGGAGCCTCATATTCAAAATCAACTTCCAATGTCTTCTTATTAGGAAGGACCAGAACAAATCCATCATCATATGACACAAGATCAAAGCCCTTAATGAATCCTGTAGATGGAAGCATATATCCATAGAAATATTCCTTATATCCATCAAGCATATATATATTCATCTTAGAAGCTCGACGATATTTAAGAAGCTCCACCTTATCCTTAAGGTCTCTGCTGGCAAATTCACTGCTCATCTCAGAAGTTGAATAAACCGTCTTCTCAAAAGGAAGATTGAAATCTATCATTTCCTGCATTCTGGCTTTAATCTTTGCAAGAAGCTGGTCTGTGATTTCTGTTTCATCATCCTCTATCTTGCAGAAGAATCCCTTTCCAAGAGAGTACATGATTTTTACACGATACCGGCTCTCCTCCTTATCAAGCACATCCCTTATTGCCTTAAGCATAAGAAGAATAAGGCTTCTTTTATACATATCGTAGCCAATCATACTATTTATAAAAAGAAACTCCACCTCTGCATTATTATCCACTGGCTCCCCCAGTTCCTGAAGCCTCCTATTAACAAATGCTCCTACAGCAGTCTTTCTATATTCCGGCACAAAGTTATCTACCACACTTTTTAAAGTTGTATGTGATAAAACCCCAACATCCTTAACCTTATCAGCGACTTTGAGCTTAAGTTTAATCATTTTGTTATCTTCTTCCTGCATACATTACCCCCATTGCTATGTCCCTCAATGTAGATTTATCATCTAATCATATCAAGTAATTTTCCCAGATCATGTATCTCTTTGTTCAGCTCTGACATCCTCTGAATGATAAGGTCCCCCTCTTTGCCTGATAATTTACAATATACATTATTCAGCTTTTCCAGCTTTATCTCGGCATATTTTTTCAAAATCGGAGATTTTTTTTCAATTAATACCTTACCATAAGTGTCATAAAAGTCTTGATCTGTTGCATATGACGTCATATAATCTATGAAATCATTATCATTTATTGTAATATCTGTTTTATCTTCTGTTTTATCTTCTGTTTTATCTTCTGTTTTATCATCCAAATTATTGTTTATTCTTTTTTCTATTTTAACTGCTTTAAGCACATTATAGAATTTACCATCCTCAATCAACATATTTTCATCAATAATCTGGAAATCATTTTCTCTTAAAAATTTCCTTACTTCATAAATATCTGACTGAGGTGATAAAACCAGTTCATATCCATCCCCCAGTTTATCTAAAGCCAATGACAATATATCCACTATGAGCATTCCACCCATACCGGATATAATTGCTAAGTCCGATTCATTTTCCTTTAATTTAGAAAAACCGTTAGACAAACGTGTATGAACTTTATCTTCTACTCCATAAAGAGCAATATTTTTATCGGCCGCCGAAAGTGGTCCCTTGGACACATCCATGGCATAGACTTTTTCTGCTATACCTTGTTTAGCCAGATAAATTGATATTAAAGCATGATCACAACCGATATCAGCGACTCTTTTTCCAGGAGTCACCATATCGGCTATGCATTTCATTCTCTGAGTCAGGTTAAGCATTAATCAAGAAACTCCCTAAGTTTTTTAGAACGACTAGGATGTCTCAGCTTTCTAAGAGCCTTTGCCTCTATCTGTCTGATTCTTTCACGAGTTACATTAAACTCTTTACCAACTTCTTCAAGAGTTCTGGCTCTTCCATCATCAAGTCCAAATCTTAGTCTAAGAACCTTCTGCTCTCTCTCTGCCAATGTAGAAAGTGTTTCTGCAAGCTGTTCCTTAAGTATAGCTGATGCAGCTGCCTCTGAAGGCTGAGGAACATCATCATCAGGAAGGAAATCTCCTAGGTGGCTGTCTTCCTCTTCACCAATTGGTGTTTCAAGAGAAACAGGTTCCTGAGAAATCTTCTGAATATCTCTTACTCTATCTGGTGTAAGATCCATAAGCTCAGCAATTTCTTCTGGGGATGGTTCTCGTCCAAGCTCTTGAAGAAGCTGTCTTGAAACTCTTGTAAGCTTGTTGATTGTCTCAACCATATGAACTGGAATTCTTATAGTTCTAGCCTGGTCAGCTATAGCTCTTGTAATAGCCTGTCTGATCCACCATGTTGCATAGGTAGAGAACTTATATCCCTTACGATAATCAAACTTTTCTACAGCCTTAATAAGTCCCATATTTCCTTCCTGAATAAGATCCAGGAACAACATACCTCTACCAACATATCTTTTAGCTATACTAACAACAAGTCTAAGGTTTGCCTCTGCCAGCATCTGCTTAGCAGTTTCATCCCCTTCTTCCATTCTCTTAGCAAGTTCAATTTCCTGCTCTGCAGTAAGAAGCTGAACCTTACCTATCTCCTTCAGATACATTCTTACAGGATCTTCAAGGCTTATACCCTCTGGAACTGACATGTCAATATTTTCAATATCGATTTCTTCCTCCTCATTAATTTCAAAATCGATATCATCATCCATATCAGTTTCATCTGCTTCATCAGTGCCTACAATCATGTCATTCTTTTCTGCAAGATCATATGCTTTAGCCATATATTCAGGTGTAAGAAGGGAATTCTGTTCTCTTAAACATTCGATAATTTCATCATCCATGATGTATTTATCTTTTTTCTTCTTCTTTTTCTGAATGAGATCCTTCATTATCTTGTCGAAGATTTTGTCCTTCTCTTCATCAGATAAACCATCATCTGATGCATTTGACTCATCCACCAGAGATTCTACAGGATTTTCCTCATCCTCTGCATCAAAATCATCTCCCTCTGACTGATCCTTATCATAGTACTTTCCTAAAGGATCATAATATGATTCATGCTCGAAATCATATTCTGCTTCATCACCGGCTTTTTTTTCTTCATCTGAATTTTCAGGGTCTGTAACCTTGGCTTTTTTTCTGGAAGCTGCAGTCTTACGACTTGTCTTTTTCTCAGATGCCTTTGAAGCATCAACAGAGCTTTCATTTTCTCCATTTGCCTCTACAGCTTCAGCCTTTTTAGCAGAGGTCCTTTTCTTTTTTGTAGAGCCTTCCTGTTCAGCCTCTTTTTCAAGTGTTTCTTCTACTTCATTTTCCTGAATCTTCTTCTTTGCCATTCTTATACCTCTTTCATAATATAAAATTTTAAGGTTATGCTAAATATATTGATCTTACCTTTATCAATGACGCATATTTTATTCACTAAATCGCCTGATCATAAAGCTTAATCAATTATATATAAACTCTTAATCCTATAGATTTATCTTAATCTTTTTAAGTTCAGCCTTTTGTTTAGCCAGTTCTATTCTATTGACGCCCTGGCCCGACTTCAAAGCCTTATCTATATTGTTGGTCTTGATTTTGATAATTATATCTGTCAAAATCTTTTCCCTCATGGACGGAGTCGTGTCAAATTCAAACTCCTTAGTAAATATCTCACTTACCTTTTCCTGGGCCTCTGCATCTTCAAAACTACTTAATATTGAAGCAGGAACCACATTTCCACTTTCTCTATATTGTGCAAATATTTTACCAGCCACTTCCTTTACCACTCCCTCGGTAAAATCATTTTCTGATATATATTTTCCTAATTTATCAAAAAGCTCTATATTATTTACCATTAATGTAAGAAGATATTTTTCATTTTCTTCATAAGGGTTAATGTCTTCCCGTTTTTTCCCATTCTGATAATCCCTTTGTCTATTAGTATTATCAACAATGTCAGGTTCCATATATGAAGCTAGCCCTTCCTCTGCCAGACCAGCCAGCCCCACCTCTGTTACTATTCTCTTAAGCTCATCCTTATTAAGGAAATATTTAGAAGCAATACTTTCTATATAATTAGTCCTTTCTGTTATATCAGGAATTCCAGCAAGCAGTCTTCCTGCCGCCTTCATGAATTCTGTTTTTTCTTCAGGATTGTTAAGATCATAATTTGCTACAATATGTTCTATTTCAAATATTCTTCCAGTCTGAGCATTTTTTACTCTTTCTTCAAATGCATCCACACCCATATTTTTTATAAATTCATCCGGATCCTTATAAGGTCTAAGATCTATAACCTTCTGTTTCATATCCAAATGTCTAAGAATACCTATAGCTCTCATTGCGGCTTTGGTTCCAGCAACATCACTATCGTATGCCAGATAAACATCTGTAGTATAACGTTTGATAAGCCCTGCCTGTCCTTCAGTAAATGCAGTTCCAAGAGAGGCAACAGCATTATCAAAACCCGCCTGATGCATGGCAATTACATCCATGTATCCCTCACAGAGAATTATACCTTTTCTTCTGGAATGCCTTGCTATCTGCATTGCAAACAGAAGTCTTCCCTTATTAAATATCTCTGTTTCTCTTGTATTCAGATATTTTGGTGTTGAATCATCCAGAACACGCCCACCAAATCCAACTACATTTTCATTCAAATCAAGTATAGGAACCATCACCCTATTATAAAACTGATCCCTGGCTCCATGTCTCTCATCATATTTAACCAGGCCCGCAGATCTTATCTCATCATCTGTATAATTTTTACTTTTAAGATATTTATAAAGATCATCACTATAAATGTCTGCAAAACCCATGGCAAATCTATTAATGGTTTCATCGGAATAACCACGTTTTTTCAGATATTCATAACCTGTCTGACCCCGTTCTGTCTTAGTCAGCATATAATAGAAATATGCAGCCGCACTTCTGTTTACCTGAAAGAGTCTCTCTCTACGCGATTTCTTTCTCTTATCTGCTTCACTGAGTTCTTCCTCTGGAAGCTGAATACCAGCCCTCCTGGCAAGATGCTGCACAGCCTCAGGAAATGACATATTTTCATACTTCATTATAAATGTATAAACATTTCCCCCCACATGACAGCCAAAGCAATGATACATCTGCTTCTCCTTGCTGACCGTAAAAGAAGGTGTTTTCTCATTATGAAATGGACAACAACATTTATAAGTATTACCTGACCTCTTTAATCCAGTATACTCAGAAATAACTTCTACTATATCATTTCTGGTTCTGACTTCTTCAACTATATCATCACTATAATACATTTCTAATCCCTCCCATTACTACACTATATATTATTATTTGAATCTTCTTATTTATAAAATAATAAAGTATAGCTCGCAATTTTATGGATTTCACTATCTCGCAAAAAATTTTTTTTTGATTTTTCTTTATATTGTTTGTTTTTATCAATAAATACTCCAACTATGGGGTATATAAATATTTTGAAATAATTCTACAGCATAATTATCCGTCATACCCGCAATATAATCGCAGATAACTGTAATCTCATCCTCACCATTTTCTATATTGTAATAATATTCCTGTGGTAAACGAGCTTTATCTTCCATATAATAATCATAAAGAAGCTTTATTATATCTGCCGCTTTAGTTTCTTCCTTTTTCACCGTCATATTTGTATAAAGAATGTCAAACATATAAAGGCGGAGTTTAATCAAAGCCTGCCAATAATCCTCTGACATCTTAGCCCTGGGGCTTTCCTGAGAATTATTAACTATATTATGAATCATACGGTCTATTCTTTCTCTGGTACTATTACCCAGAATATCAGTACATTCCTTGGGAAGACTGGATTCTTTAATTATCCCTGCACGAATTCCGTCATCGATATCATGACTTATATATGCTATCTTGTCAGACATTCTGACTATATCTCCCTCAAGAGTAGCAGGTACCAGGTCGGTTTTATGATTTCTTATTCCATCTCTGACCTCCCAGGTAAGATTAAGTCCTCTTCCACTATTCTCAAGCTTTTCCACAACCCTTACACCATGCTCATTATGGGAGAATGGTCTTCCTGTTATTGCACTAAGAGTTCGCTCCCCAACATGGCCAAAGGGTGTATGTCCTATATCATGAGCCAGAGCAATAGCTTCAGTAAGCTCTTCATTACATCTGATTGCCTTAGCAATGGTTCTGGCTATCTGAGAAACCTCTAATGTATGAGTAAGTCTTGTTCTGTAATGATCACCATAAGGAGCAAGAAAAACCTGGGTTTTATGTTTAAGTCTTCTAAAAGACTTACAATGAACTATTCTATCCCTATCTCTTTGATAAATAGTTCTAAGATCACTTTCAACCTCTTCTCTCTCTCTCCCTTTGGAAGCATCACTAAAAGAAGCATATTTGCTTAACAAAATATGTTCCTGTCTTTCATACTCCTGTCTGATATTCATACCACACCTCCAACATTAACAAAAGACCCCCAAAAAAGACCACCCAATTATTTTATTCTACAAAAACCTTAATAATCCTTTTTAATTTTGAAATTTTTTGATTATTTTTGAAAGTTTTTAGTATTATTTTTAAATTTTCCTATATTAATCTATTTTTATAAAGTAAAAAAAACCGAGGAAAGGCGCTCCCCAACAAGTAGCAGACCATGTGGCAAATGAGTGGGACGCGAAATTTGGTACCATGGTCGATACTTGCTCTTAAAAACCAAGACATTTGCTCATGCTGAGAAACTCTCATTTTCAGCACCTGCCTTTCCGTACATTTTGCAATCCACTCGATAAGATCCGGTTTGGTGACAAGCTTTCTTCCTCCAATCCTTAGAGTGTGGAAATCCTTCTCATTCATCAAAGCATATGCACCCGAATTTGAGATGGATAGTGTTTCTGCCAGCATCTTTGCATCAATGATATCCGGCAGATTTTGAAATAGTTCATTGCTCATGTTGTTATCCTCCTTCGTTTTTTGATTTTTGAGCATAATAAAAACAGCCCTCGTAGTGAGAGCTGTCTGTTACGGTAGAATGAATTTTTACTCAAATGTCTTACAATATTCTTTATGTTCTTCCTTGCTGTAATCCTCTAATAGCTGTGCAATCTTTTTTATCCGCTTAACAATGGCACTGTGGGTTTTATATCCGACCACCTTACACTTATATGTATATTCACCCGATTGATAATACTCTGGCCCCCTGTAAGGCATACTCTTATCTGCTTTACGAAGAGCTTCTTTCAAAAATCTCCGCTAAATTGCTGACCTAGGACACGCCCGGCATAGTTCATTGCGTACTGTGCTTTTCCTTCATACCATATAGCTTCTTCACCAGCAAATTGCTCACCACCAACATAAGTATCATGATAAGTGTAAGGACCATTGCTATAAGAAGCTACTAATGTTATACAAAGCTGATTATTCATCGATGGTTTTATTTCCAAGGCCTATTATTATCAATCCAGCCTCGCTCTTTCCAATACTTATAATCCGTGTACTCCGGATTGTCCTTTCCCAGTCCGGTTTGCAGCATCCTGACTGCATAGAACTTGAATCTGGTTCCAAGTCTGGTCTTTGCGGGTTTTGAAAAATCTGTCCTCTTTACTCTCTTTGCGACATTAATAAGCTTCTCCTTCATCATCTCTTTCTTTTTCTCCGGGATCTTATCCCAGCGCACCTCACTCAAAAGCTTAAAGCTAATAACCCTGATACTGCTAATCCCCCACCATGAAAGACTATCTTTAATATCCTTTGCCGCGGATTTACCGCCTGCACCCAAACACTGTGTGATAATCACAGCACGCTTACCAAACATTTCCTTTGCCGGTCTGTGAGGCATCCAACGGTAAGCAAAATGATCAAGCATTGCTTTCATTGCCCCAGTTGAATGGAACACATATGCCGGTGATGTAAAAACAAGAAGATCTGCCTCAAGCATTGCCTTTTCAATCTTTTGAATGTATTCGGCATCCTTACATTTATGTTGATCATCCGAAATACAAGTGATACAACCAACACAAAAATTCGGACAATCCTTCGGAAGATAAAATTCTGTAATCTCTGAATCATTTCGTAATTGATCCAGGAACACTTGCTTTAGTCTATATGTTACTCCATGCTTTTCTGTCCCGTTAATCACAGTTATCTTCATCAGAAATTCCTCCCGTAAAGTTTATCGAATTGCCTTATATGCTCCTCTATCAGTTTAAGTGCTTCCGGCTCACGATCAGGTTCCCTGTCGCAAACTGTGAGAAGCATATAGATAGGTGCATAAAAATGAAGTGTCATAATCGGAACATTTTCCGTTGCAAGAAGTCCCTGTGCAACCAGCAGCCCAAGCAGCATGCCCTGATAAGACATAGGCCTGTCAAAATACTGCTCTGAATAAACTCTGGCAAGATCTTTGTCCTTAAACTGTTCAAGCGTAAGCATTTTTCTGAATCTTTTTGTATAACTGTCGTGAAGAAAATAAGTGAAAAGATCATTTCCCAATTTAATCAGATGATCTTCATCCATGCTTCTATACACTTCAGCGTCGGCTGTAGGATCAGTTCCGTTTATACTCAATACTTGCGCCTGCTGTTCAAATTTGCTGCTCATCTCATCAATGATCGCATCAAAGATAGCCTGCTTATTCTTATAATGCTTATACAGAGAGGGTGCTTTTATTCC
>JAILGP010000057.1 GCA_024696635.1 Eubacterium sp.
TATTGAAGAAGTGATATGTACAACAAATATATCATATCATATCAACCTGTAAAGAACATTTGTCCATTCAAATTTTATAAGTATTTATATATACGGACATAATAAATTATTTACAGTGTAATCATAACTTAAAAGTTTTGAGACGATTTTACAATGGCTAATTAAAAGGTTTTGAGCCGTCTCAAAATATGGTATCATAATTGTAGCGTGTTTTGAGGATATTTCGTGAATACTAAGGAGATCATTTATGATTATTGGATACGCAAGAGTAAGTACTAAAACACAAGCAAAGGATGGAAATAGTTTAGAGGCACAGGAAGAAGCTTTGAGAGCTGTTGGTGCAACTGTATTATACAAAGATGCATTTACCGGAACCACTACGGAAAGACCTGAGTTCGATAAACTCATGGCCAAGATAAGGCCAGGTGATACGCTTGTGGTAACAAAACTCGATAGAATAGCAAGAAGTGCTTCAGAAGGCTCCAAGATGGTTCAGGACCTGCTGAATAATGATATAAGCGTTCACGTTCTCAATATGGGGAAAATGGATAACACACCTACGGGTAAGCTCATCTGTCAGATCATGTTTGCTTTCGCTGAGTTTGAAAGAGATATGATAGTTGAACGAACTCAGGAAGGAAGGGCTATAGCAAGAAAGAATCCAAACTTCCATGAAGGACGACCTAAGAAGTATTCTAAAAAACAGATCAAACATGCATTGGAATTATTAAATGATCATAGTTATTCTCAGGTTACGGAGTTGACTGGAATTAGCAAAGCGACTTTGGCGAGGGCTAAGACATATATGAAAAATGCATAATCATTGGTGGGTAGTATGAATAAAAGAGAACCAAGGTTTCATGGAGAGGTTTCAGAAAAAAGTCATAAGAATATGAGCTGTATTCGTGGAAAAAATACGAGTATAGAACTTGCTTTGAGAAGGGCCTTATGGGCAAAGGGATACAGATATAGAAAGAATTATAAAGGGCTTCCTGGCTCTCCGGATATAGCATTAACTAAGTATAAGATTGCTATCTTTTGTGACAGTGAGTTTTTTCATGGGAAGGATTGGGACTCTTTAAAGGCAAAGCTAGAAAAAGGAAAAAATCCAGGATATTGGATACAGAAAATAGAAAGAAATATTGAACGAGATTGGGACAAAGATAAAAAACTAGAAATGGAAGGGTGGACCGTAATCCATTTCTGGGGCAAAGATATTATGAAAAATACAGATGAATGTATAAGGGTTATTGAAGAGGCTATATTTGATATCAATATGGCTGAATATGAATTTGGTGATGAATATGAATTATTTAGTGGATTATGATAAAACGGATCCTCAATCAATCGAGGATTATGCACAGAAGTTGATAGGAAAAACATTTGCGGATGTTGTAATGGAAGATAGTGGATTCTTGGATGAAGTCCAGGAATCAAGTTCTTATATTGCGTCTCACGAGGATAAGAAGTATAAAGGAAGCTTGGGAACACTTATAGAAGAACGATTTTTTCATTATGCAGCAAATAGTGACTCTAGGCCGGATTTTTATGAGGCGGGAGTGGAGTTAAAGGTTTCTCCATATAAGATTAATTCCAAAGGTGATTATGTTGCAAAAGAACGAATGATTTTAACTATGATTGACTACTTTTCAGTTATTAATGAAGAATTTGAAGATAGTCATATGTGGAAAAAATGTAGATTGATACTTTTAATCTATTATCTATACAAAAAAGAAATAACAAATAAGCTGTTATATCAGATTGACTTTGCTAAGCTCTTCACTCCACCTGAACAGGATAAAAGAATTATAATGAAAGATTTTTATACTATCAGGGAAAAGATTGCTGCAGGCAAAGCTCATGAATTATCTGAGGGAGATACTTTATACTTAGGGGCAGCTACAAAAGCACAGACATCAAAGGATAGAAGAAAACAGCCTAACAGCACTGAATTGGCAAAACCAAGGGCATTTTCTTTCAAGAATACTTATATGACATATGTATTAAATACATATATTATTCCTGGGACTAAAACTTATGAGTCGATTGTGACGGATGATATCATAGATGATTTTGAAACTTATGTTATCAGCAAACTTAACATACATAGAAATAAATCAGTCAGTGAGTTGTGCTCTGAATATGAAGTCGATATTACAAAGAAACCGAAGAATTTAGAAGCATTATTGGCGTATAAAATGCTTGGTGTTAAAGGTAACAAGGCAGAGGAATTTGTTAAAGCTAATATTGTTGTTAAAGTGATCAGGATCGGAAGAAATGATAAGATAAAAGAGAATATGTCGTTTCCATCTTTTCAGTTTAACGAGTTGATAAAAGAAGATTGGGAGGATTCCACTTTCGGAAATTATTTAAGAGATACCAGATTCTTCTTTGTAGTATATAAAGAAGATGAAAATGGTGAGTTGCGTGTAAGAGGTGGGCAGTTCTGGAATATTCCATATGAAGACCTGGAAATAGAAGTTAAAAAAGTATGGGAAGAAACAAAAAGAGTTCTATCTGAGGGTTTGATTATTTCAGAAGTAAATGGCCGCAGGATTAATAATCTGCCTAAGCAAAAGGATAATAGAGTAAGCCATGTGAGACCACATGCAAAGAATGCTGAGGATACATATGAGCTTCCTGATGGAAGAAAATATACAAAACAGTGTTTTTGGTTGAATAATAGTTATATTTACGAACAAATAAATGAAAAATTGAAGTAGGTGAGATATGGCAGGATATATAATGACTATCGATAATTATGATGCGTTGAGAGATTGTGTGATTAAAGGTATTTATAGTACTATTTTCGGGGATATTAATTATAATGTATGGAATACTCCGCAAGAAGGGACATATGCGGATTATTTTAGCATGAAAAAGGGAGATTCTATATATTTTTTTCATGAAAGAAAAGTATATGGGATTGGTCAAATAATTGATGTTGATTATGATTGTAAGTTTTTAAATTATAAGGATGCTGATATTCCAAAGAATTATTCAGAAAAAGAATACAAAGAAAGAAAACCTTTATTAAAAAGAACTACTCCAAAGAATAGATGTTTCTGTACTTTCAAGCCGTCACCATATTTTTTTATGAGTGGTACAGATATGGATGATGTGTTGAGTAGTAATCCTGATAAATTTAGAATCTTAAGGACAATGTGGAAGGTTTCTTTTATAAAAATAGATGAAGAAGAGGATAAAGCATTAAGGGACATCATACTGAAAAGAAATGAGGAATTTATTAAGACTAGAGATAACGTTTTTCCGTATAAAGATAAATATATTAAAGAAATAGCTACAAAACTAGACGCTTCCTATAGACTAAATTCTTATAGAATTCTTTTGGAATCTCAAAAAGGAAAAAAAATAAAACATGAAATGGCAATTGAAGCGGCACTTTGTGATATTTTAGGAAAAGATAATGATACCCTTTTTGGTAAGTGGGATTATATATCTCATCAAGTTCCTGCATCTCCATTTAAACCAATTGATTATATGGATAAAATGGATATTTTTGGTTACAAATATATAGATGGCTATGATACGATTTCTAAATATTTGGTTATTGAAATAAAAAAAGATGCTGCCAAAGCCGATGCAGTTGAACAAATAATGAAATATGTTGATTGGATTAATCAAGAATATTCTCATGGGGATTATTCTATGATTGAGGCGTACATAATTGCTGCAGATTTTTCGGAAACAATTATAGAAAAACGTAACAATGAATGCATTAGGAATTTTACAAAGGGATATAGACCTACAACTGCATGTACATGGAGTGATTGCAAACTTGTAAAGTATGAATATGACAATGAAGAAATAATCTTTAAAGAAATAAATGGTTGATCATACAACTGAAAAATGATATACTTTTAATGTTGTTTAATACATAATATGAAAGGATGCATAGATGGATAAAACGGTTTGTGAATTATTTGCCGGAGTTGGGGGATTCCGGTGTGGTTTGAATCATATAAAAGATGTTGAGGGCTGTAAGAAATCTGAGAAATGGGAGACTGTTTGGTTTAGTCAGTGGGAACCAGCAGAAAAGAGTACTCAATATGCACATGATTGCTATGTTTATCATTTTGGAACTCCATTAGATGTTGATGGAAATGATACAACCAATATGAATATTGAAGATGTTGATAAGAGCAAGATACCTGACTTTAACCTGCTTGTAGGTGGTTTTCCTTGCCAGGATTATTCTGTTGCATCGTCACTTGCAACTTCTAAGGGATTAGAAGGTAAAAAAGGTATTCTTTGGTGGTCGATAAGAGAAGTTCTTGAAGAAAAGAAACCTCCATTTGTTTTACTTGAAAATGTTGATCGTCTTCTAAAGAGTCCTGCTAGTCAGCGTGGACGTGATTTTGGAATCATGCTTGCATGCTTCAGGGATGAAGGCTACACGGTTGAATGGAGAGTCATAAATGCTGCTGAGTATGGATATCAACAGCGAAGAAGAAGAACATATATCTTTGCATATAAAAATGATACTAAATATGCAAAGAGAATCGATAAAAATTGTAAATATGTGCTTAGCGATAATCCAGAAGATAATAGGAGCAGTGTTGCAGATATTATTCTTAGGGAAGGATTCTTTGCTAAGACTTTTGAAGTAGATACGCTAGATTCGAAGCTTCTCAAGATTGTAAATCTTCCGGTTGGTCTTGGGGAATTATCAGAGTCCTTTAAGTTCGATTTTCAGAATTCGGGAGTGATGAAGGATGGAAATGTATATACGGTTAAGACAGTACCTTCATATGATGGTCCTGTAATCACATTAGGAGATATAATGGAATCTGAAGAAACTGATGTTGACGAGAAGTACTTTATACCGGAAGAAAAACTATATTATACGATTCCAGATGTGACACATAGTGATGAATCCAGGGAGCGATTAAGTAAAGAACAAAGACAGACTTGGCAATATCTTAAAGGGGCTAAGAAACTTCCGAGAAAGGCGGCTAATGGTCACGAATATATATTCTCTGAAGGAGCGATACCGATGATTGATGCATATGATAAGCCGGCAAGGACAATGCTAACATCAGAGGGTGGATTCAGTAGGACTACTCATATAGTAAAAGATAAAAAAACTGGAAGAATAAGATTGCTTACGGCTGAAGAGACCGAAAGAATTCAAGGTTTTCCAACTGAACATACAAAGTTTTGTTTAGTTGGTGGTGAGATAGTAGAAATGCCACTAAATAAAAGAAGATTTATGATGGGTAATGCTTTAGTTGTTAATTTAGTTAGTGACATGGAAAAAACACTATCTGAGATATTTGAAAAAGAATAAACATTCTTATGTTTTGTAATGACATATATGATTGGAAACTCTATTCAAGTCAACAAAATGTCAAAAAAAAGTCCAGAAATACAAAAGACTGGCTAGATTATATGGATAACCCATACCATATATTTGACTGGATGGATACCACAGATACCATATATAGAAGCAACTATTGAACTCCTATAATATCTTTGATTAGTCTATAAATATTTAGTCCATTCTTTTTTCCAAATTTATGAAGCATGCCGGAATAGATATTTCTTTTGCTCGATTCTTTTCTGCTATATAGATATTCGAAAATTTCATCTTTTATCTGAAGATATTCAGTGCTTTCTAGGGCTTTTGTTATTTTTGACAAAATTAACTGCTTTTCTGTAAGTTCTTATGAGAGTTGATCTAAATTAATAGATTTTATTAAGTCATTTATTTGGCGTCTGCGATCTTTATCTGGCTTTGAATTAAAACTAATTAGGCAATGGGCAATATCACTGGCTTTTACTATGCGTACTTTTCCTTTTGAAATAAACGAAAGGTATTCTATAATTGCTTGAAAGTCTTTATCTTTTGATAGAATAGCGATTTCCTTCTCTCCCTCACTAAATAGCATGCCTACTCTTGTTGCTATATACATATCTAAATGATTTGGGCCAGGGCTTTTTATTTTTTGAAGCTTAAGTTTACAACCTGAAGCTTTGATTCTTTCAAAAATATTATTTTATATATTTGAACAATCTTTTGAATAAAATATTTCCAGTGTATCAGTTGGCTTTAGAAGTTTGGCATCTAGTAGAGCTATATAATTCATATTTTCGTAGTCTACAATAATTGTACTCATATTATTCCTTCGGGATTTCTTTCTGTTAAATAATATATTTTAAGGGTTTATGATTAATTTGTATTCATTATTTTGGTTTTAATTATCAATCGGTGTTTATAAGAATGTAAGTGAATTAAAAATATTAATTAGTTTGTCAACTT
>JAILGP010000093.1 GCA_024696635.1 Eubacterium sp.
AACAGGTGGTTTGTTGCAGCTGCCTGTTTTTATTATGTTTAAAATATGTAAGATGTATGTATAATAGAGCCTAAAGAATATTAAATGTAAAGATAATGTTATTTATAGTGACGCATTTGAAAAAAATTGATAGAATATGCAACAGAAGATAAAGGTTATGACACATAGTTGTCAAAGGCGTCTTTTTACGAAGGGAGAAATTGATGGTTGATAAGGAAAGGGAAAGAGCCTTGGTTGCTGCAGCAAGGCGTGGAGATTCCCATAGTTTCGGATTATTATACGAAACTATTTACCAGGACCTATATAAAACAGCATTATATATTCTTCAGAATCCTGAAGATGCTGAGAATGTTGTAAGTGACACTGCACTTGATGCTTATGCAGGACTTACAAAGCTTAGATCGGATGATGCATTTCGCGGATGGATCTTTCGAATACTTAATAACAAATGTAATCGCCTTCTCAGGGGGTACGTTAAGAGAAGGGAGATGGAAATGTCTGCCTCTATAGATGATATGGCAGAAACTCTGCAAACTGGGGAAAGTGTGGAGTCGGATGTTGAAAACCGTTCAATGGTTCAGCAGGCTTTCAAGGTTCTTAGTGAGGAGGAAAGACGTATTGTAACACTGACTGTTTATGGTGAGTATGACAGTAATGAGGTTGCTGGAATTATGAACTTGAACAGAAATACTGTTAGATCGAAGTATTCAAGGGCACTTGAAAAGATGAGGAGGGCCTTAAGTCCGGCTCAATAAAGTGAGTGTTATAAATACGAGAAAGGATAGAACTATGAGTGATGATAAGAATAAAATGAATCATGACGCATTTCAAAGTGGGGGCTTTGATCCAAGTTTACTAGAAACTTCACTTAGGTATGCTGATGAGAAAATTCCAGCTGGTTTAAGTCCGGAAAGTATAGAAAGAAAGCTTGCTATGATGTCACCTGAGGAGATGGAGAGAAGAGAGGCAAGTCAGGATATACCAGAAAATCAGCAGGGAGAAAGATTTAATTATCAGCCTAGTCCGCAGGAAATGAATAATATAAGACCTTTTAATCCTGGGGCCAGGGGACCTATGTCTCCGGATGAAGGCATGTATAGAAATAATGACACCAATAATTTTAATGGTGATTCCGGGGTGGGTAAGAAGGCTAAAAAGGTTAAGAATAAGAACTCTGATAATAATTCAAAGAAAAAAGCTTATGTATATCCTCTTATAATTGCTGCTGCAGCAGTTCTTATATTTGGGCTGGGATTTGCTATAAAGCTTGGAAGGGACAGGGCACTCCCAGATAAACATCTTTTTGATACTACAGAAGCAAGTACTGATGATTCTGACAAAAATACCGATAAAAATACTGATAAAAATACTGATAGTAATAAAAGTATATTTTATTCCGGTAAGAATGATAATTATAAAAAGGCCTACGAAAGGGCTAAGGCTTATATGGATTATTTGGATAGAGATTATGATGACTATGTTGTATATGAAGAAGCAGCTGTTGAAGATGGTGCAGCAGCAGAAACAACAACTGCAGCGGCTGCGACTGGTGAAAGTGCCAAGAGTGATAGTCTTAATTCAGTGAGTCTTAGTGGCGTAGAGGATATAAGCTTTACAGATACAAATGTACGTACTGAAGGAGTTGCTGAGGCTGATATTATAAAAACAGATGGAAAATATATATATGAATATGATCATTTTACGGAGCATATGAATATTTATTCTGTTGAAGATGGTAAGATAGAATCCCTTGGAAGAGAAAATATTCTCGAAGATGGAATAAGCTTTAGTGAGATGTATATCAATGGCGATAAGCTTATTCTCATGGGAACAAAATATGATAATAATTCAACCGATACAGCTATTATCATATATGATATATCCAATAGAGAGGATCCGGAAAAAGAGCAGACAATTATTCAGTCAGGATACTATAATTCCTCCAGAATGGTGGGAGATATTATTTATACATTTTCTTATAGAACATTTGATTATAGCAAGCTTAAGAAACGTGATTATGAAACATATATTCCAACGGTTAATGGTGAACTTATAGAAGATGCAGATATTTATGTTCAGGATGATATATATTGCTCATCATATACGGTAATCACATCAGTTGATATAAATACTGCAGAGGTTATGGACTCTAAGGGTGTCATGGCCGGGGCTGATACATTATATGTTAGTTCAGATAACATTTATCTTACAGATATGTCTTATAATTGGGAAGATTATTCATATGGAGATGAAAGTAAGCTACTTAGAATCTCTTATAATGATGGTGAATTAAAAATAGAATGTACTGGTACATTTCCGGGTTATTTAAATGATGACTATAGTATAGATGAGTATGATGGAAATGTAAGACTTGTAACTTCATATACAGATGAGAACTCATGGGAAAGATATAATGGACTTTATGTATATGATCTTGATCTGAATAAGGTCAGTGTTATAAAGAATCTTGCTGAGGGTGAGACTATAAGATCTGCCCGTTTTATGGGAGAAACGGCCTACTTTGTAACCTTCAGGCAGACAGATCCTCTTTTTGCGGTAGACTTGTCAGATCCTGAAAATCCTGAAATTATGGATTATCTCAAAATTCCAGGTTTCTCAGCCTATCTTCATCCTTATGGAGAAAATAAGCTGCTTGGAATAGGTTATGAGGCAGATGAATGGGGCTGGCAGACTTCAATAAAACTTACAATGTTTGATATATCTGACCCTTATGATATAAAGGAAGAGGAAACAAAGATACTTTATCAATATGATGAGGCTTCTGTATTATACGATAGGAATGCATTTATGTTTAATCCTGATGATGGTACATTTGGCTTCTCAGTTTATGGAGATCGTTCTTATCTCTTTGATGATGACTATTATTACTATAGTGAAGAGGAAGAAGAGATAGTAAATGAAATAAAAGAAAATATTGATGAAGATAAGAATGGTTCTTATTATATGGTATTTGATTATGATGAGGATCAGGGATTCCAGATACTTATGGAGGAAGAGCTTGGAACTGATGGCTATAACGGCGATGCTTCTATATTAAATACTACCCGTGGAATAGTAATAAATGACTATATCTATGTTGATATAGCGGGAGAAAGCATCACATCCTATGATACAAAAAATTATGAAAAGTATATGTCAACAGATGACTAATACTCTGTGGTTACTTAAGCTATGAATCTTATGGTGACTTTTACTAACCAGTAGATATGGTTTTTTAACAAAATTAACGAAATTGTTTTTGCTCCTTACTATTGAATTTGATTTATGCTATTATAAAGAAGCGGTAACTTTATCATTTAACAGGTTTTATGAGAGATATCAGTACTTTATAAACAGGGGAGATTTTAGAATAGTATTTAAAGAATAGGGAGTGTTCGTGAATGTTTGAGGTTGGAGATTATATAATCTACGGCAGCAGCGGAGTATGTAAAATTACAAATGTTGGACCAATGAAAATTTCGGGTGTATCAAAAGATAAGCTATATTATACCATGATACCTTGTTATATCAGGGACAGTGAGATATTCACACCGATTGATAATGAACGAGTGGTCATGAGAAGGGTTATGTCTAAGGATGAGGCCGAAGATTTTATGTCCAGTGTTTCTGATATTGATGAACTCGAGATAATCGAGGAGAAGAAGAGAGAACTGGAATATAAACAGGCTGTTCTTACATGTAAGCCAGAGGTTCTTGTGGGTCTTTTAAAAACAATTCAGACCAGAATCGATGAGCGTACTGCAGAAGGCAAAAAGGTGACCTCATCTGATGCAAAGTATTTTCGTATTGCAGAGGATAATCTTTTCGGAGAGCTGGCAATCTCTTTAGATATGGAAAAGGATGATGTCAAAGAATATTTTGAAAGATTCCTTCAAACTGAGGAGACTAAGTTAAGTGATTAGTTAAGCGATTAGTTGATAGCGTGTTATTTTAAGAGCTGAAGGCGTAAATATATGAGAAATCATGTGTTTACGCCTTTTTACTTTTTATAAAGCATAGTTTGGGTTATAATATATTAGTGTAAAATTTGGCTGAATGAATTACCAAGATATATATATAATTATGGGTGCGGTAATTTTGACATCGGAAAAGGATGTAGTGAAGAACATGGAAAAAAATGATTTTGTTAATATTTCAATCGAAGATATGACGGAAGAAGGCATGGGTATAGGCCATGTGGATAATATGGCCGTATTTGTTAAGGATACTTGCCCTGGAGATGTGGCTGAGATAAGGATTGTCAAGGTAAAAAAGACCTATGCCTTTGGCCGTTTAGAAAGGCTCATTAGTCCATCTGAGTATAGAATAGACCCTAAATGCCCTGTTGCCAAACAGTGTGGTGGATGTACACTCCAGCATATAAGCTATGAGAAGGAATTAGAGCTTAAGAAAAATCGTGTATCCAGCTGTCTTCAGAGAATTGGTGGAATTGAAAATCCGGACCAGTATCTGGAACAGGTATGTGGTATGGAAGTTCCGGAGAGATATCGTAACAAGATGCAGTTTCCTGTCTCAAGGAGAGATAGGGGAAATGTTTATGGTGGTGAAAATTCCAGCCTGTCAGTTTTTAGTTGTAAATCTCGTACCGTTCTGGGCTTTTATGCAGGCAGGACTCATAGTTTAATTCCAGTAAAGGACTGTGTCATAGGTCATGAAGTTAATAAATATATTAGCGATGGAGTGATAAGGTGGGCAGATAATTATCAGATTAGTATATACGATGAAGAAAGAGGACAAGGCCTGCTTAGACATGTCCTTACCAGGGTTGGATTCAGGACTGGTCAGTTGATGGTATGTATAGTAGTTACCAGTAAGAAGGTTCCATATACGGATAAGCTGGTGGCGGAGTTATCTAAACAGGTAGAAAAATATAAATCAGATCATCCAGATGAAGAATTCAGACTTAGATCTGTTGTAATGAATATCAATAAGGAAAAAACTAATAAAATCCTGGGTGATAAAACTATTTTAATTAACGGTCAGGATTATATTACAGATTATATAGGAGATATTAAGTTCCATATTTCAGCGCAATCCTTCTATCAGGTTAATCCTAAACAGACTGTAAGACTTTATAGTAAGGTCCTGGAATATGCTGAACTTACTGGTAAAGAAACAGTATGGGATATGTATTGTGGAATCGGAACTATATCCCTGTTTCTGGCAAAATCAGCAGGAAAAGTTTATGGGGTTGAAGTAGTACCTCAGGCTATAGAAGATGCCAGAGATAACGCCTCATTGAATGATATAGAAAATGTTGAGTTTTTTGTTGGTAAAGCCGAGGACGTTGTGACAAACTGGTACAATGTGTCAGGTAAGAGTCATATAGATGTGGTAGTAGTTGATCCTCCTAGAAAGGGCTGTGATGAAAAACTTTTAGAGACCATAGTGGATATGAAGCCAGATAAGATGATTTATGTATCCTGCGACCCAGCAACCCTGGCTAGAGATTTGAAATATCTATTATCAAATGGATTTAATATGGAAAAATATTCTGTTTATGATCAGTTTAGTCGGAGTATGCATGTGGAGACGGTTGTTCTTTTGGACAACAAAAAGGCGAGGGCGAAGGATTATGTCGAAATAGGCATAGATGCTGAGGATTACTATAGGATTAAGGGTTCTGAGAAGAAAGAGAAGGAATAGTAAGAGATATGGTGCGTCCGGAATTTGAAAGTATCACGGATTATGATGAGTTTTGCAAGTACTATTGGTATCGGGAAGAACTTATCAGAATATGCAAGGCTCACGGCCTTAAGTATAGTGGAAGTAAAATTGAAT
>JAILGP010000110.1 GCA_024696635.1 Eubacterium sp.
AACTACTTCTTCAACTTCTTCTACATCTTCAGGCTCCTGAACAGCTTCTGTCATTACTGCTGTCTCATCATCCTTTGAACTTGCATTTGCTACATGTAATACTCCTGCACCAAGTGCTCCTGCAATTACTACTGTTGTTACTACTGCTACTGTGATCATCATCTTTCTCATTATTTTTTCCTCCAATTTTTTAAATGTTTTTTATTTTTTTCCTTACACCCTATACTACGCAATGAATTTTACTAACCTATCACTTTTTTTTAAAATTTTTATTTTTTTTATTTAAATATTTTGGGGACTGATTCTGGAGAAAACAAAGTAGGTTTATTGGATAAAAAAAGGCCGTTACTACACGACCTTCTTTGATGATTCTTATGTTTTTTTATGATATATTGGCTTATTCTGTAATTTACCATCATATGTATAAACTATTCAATAAAAATCAAATGATAAATAAAGCTGCAATACCATTACAATAGAAATAATAATAAATCTACAATAACCATTATAATAGAAATAATGATAAGTACCTTTTCTTCATAAACTTTTACATTAAACTATGGTAGGATTTATCGCATTTTCGAATATGATAATCAAGGTTTTCCAGCCCTTGACAAGGGTGTTTGCGTATAATACAATTTGGTTTTAGAGTTTTATCTTAAAAAGATTATATGATAAGGAAGATGAATTATGAACTATTATTTAGATATTCTTTCAGACATAATTGGTGATGGGTTTGAGAAAGCTGGATTCTCAAGAGAATACGGCAAGGTATCAGAATCAAACAGACCGGATCTTTGCGAATTTCAGTGTAATGGTGCGCTTTCCTGCGCAAAGACAGCAAAAATGAATCCTATGGATATAGTTGAGAAGGTTCTGGCGGAAGTAGATAGATCGGCTTTTACTTTGTTAGAAGGTGTAAGACCAGGATTTATAAATATGTCCGTTTCAGAAGAGCATCTGACAGGATATCTAAATCAGATCAAGAACGATGTAAAGTTCGGATTAAAAGAAGTTGAAGATCCAAAGACTATCGTTATAGATTACGGCGGACCAAATGCTGCAAAGCCACTTCATGTTGGACATTTAAGACCAGCTATTATCGGTGAGAGCATCAAGAGACTTGAAAGATATGCGGGCCATAAGGTAATAGGCGATGTTCACTTGGGTGACTGGGGTATGCCTATGGGACTTATTATTGCAGAGCTTAGTCTAAGATATCCTGAGTGGGTTTATTTTGATGAGAATTATGACGGAGACTATCCTGAAGAGTCACCTGTAAGCATCAGGGAATTGGAAGAGATATATCCTTTTGCAAGTTCAAAATCCAAAGAAGATGAGGAATTTAAGAAGCTTGCTCTCAAATGCACCAAAGAGCTTCAGGAGGGCAGAAAGGGTTACAGAGCTCTCTGGAAGCATATGATAGATGTATCAATTGCAGATCTTAAGGTGAATTTTAAGAATCTTAATGTTGAATTTGATCTCTGGTATGGAGAAGCATATTCCGATAAATACATTCCTGACATGGTAAAGAAAATGAAGGACGAAGGATATGCTTATATCAGTAACGGAGCTCTTGTAGTAGATGTAAAAAAGGATGATGACAAGAAGGAAATTCCACCATGTATTATTCTTAAGTCTGACGGAGCATCCCTTTATGAAACAACAGATCTTGCTACCATTGTTCAGCGAGTTGAAGATTATAATCCAGACAGCATAGTATATGTAGTAGATAAGCGTCAGGAGCTTCATTTTGAACAGGTATTCAGATGCGCTAGAAAGACTCAGATTGTTGGTGATGATACAGAACTTAAGTTTATCGGATTCGGTACCATGAACGGCAAGGATGGAAAACCTTTCAAGACAAGAGATGGACAGGTTATGCGTCTCAAGGATCTTTTCGAAAATGTTGTAGGATCCATGAAGGAGAAAATAAGCCAGAATGAAGATCTGTCGAAGGATCAGGCTGACAGTATAGCAAATATGGTCGGTCTTGCCGCAATTAAGTTCGGTGATCTTTCAAATCAGGCAAGCAAAGATTATATCTTTGATATAGACAGATTTACATCCTTTGAGGGTAAGACAGGTCCATATATTCTTTACACCATGGTAAGAATCAAGTCCATACTTGCAAAATACGGAAAGAGTATAGATGAGATTAAAAACTATAAGCTTGTACCTGCCAGACTTAACTCTGAGAAGCAGCTTGAGCTTCACCTTGCTAAGTTCAATGCTACTATGGAAAATGCAGCGAGCGAATATGCTCCTCATAAGGTTTGCGGATATATGTATGACCTTACAAACTGCTTCAATTCCTTCTATCATGAGAAGAGAATTCTTGATGAAACAGATGAAATGTATCAGCAGGGACTCATAGCTATGTCATACATGACTTATGAGATACTCTCCTCTTGTACTGATATATTGGGATTTGATGTTCCTGAAAAAATGTAATAATAAATGTATATATAAATAATTTTGAATAATATATTTGTAATTATATTAAGATATAAATACTTTGAATAATG
>JAILGP010000135.1 GCA_024696635.1 Eubacterium sp.
CTGGATGGACTAAGATCAGAATACGACGGCTGCCAGGACTATGACATGACCCTGAGATTTACAGAGATGACCCAGAATGTAGGCCATATATCCAAGGTCCTCTATCACTGGAGACAGATACCAGGCTCAACAGCAGCAGACCCTGAAGCCAAGGACTACGTAAAAGAAGCAACCAGAAAAACCAAGCTGGACGCATTAAAACGAAGAGGCCTTAAGGGCGATGTGGAATGGCTGCCTGACATATACCAGTTCAGGGTAAGATACTATCCTGAAGGCGGAGTCGCTGAAGATATAGAAGATATGTCCCTTAAAACGGACACACTTAAGAGCACCGATATTGAAGGCGGTAAGGTTAAGATATCACAAACAAATAAGCGAAAGATCATAACAAGCGGTAAGAATAAGGTAAGCGTGGTTATTCCATCCAAGGATAACCCGGAGATTCTCCGTCAGTGCATCTCATCCTTCGTGGAAAAAACTGATTATAAGAACTACGAATTCATAGTAGTAGATAACGGAAGTAATGAGGCAAACAGATCCAAGTACGCAGCCCTGCTTCACGAATATGGAAAGAAAAAGCTGATCCAATCAAATGACAGCGCTGACAAGGCACTGGGACTTGGAACATCAGACCTCACCCTCAGATATATATACGAGGAAATGCCATTTAACTTCTCCCATATGTGCAACAAGGGAGCGGAAGCAGCCACGGGAGAATACATACTCTTCCTTAATGACGATATAGAGATAATAGAACCCGAATGGCTGGATAGAATGCTGGGACAGGCAGAGCTTGAAACCAGTGGAGCGGTTGGAGCAAAGCTTCTCTATCCTAATACAAACCTTATACAGCACGCAGGCGTAATCAACATAGAAAGCGGCCCTGTACACGGCTTCGTAAAAATGGATGACGGACCAAGCTACTACTTCAACAAGAATAAGCTGGACTTCGATATGCTGGCAGTAACAGCCGCATGTCTCCTGGTTAATAAGGATAAGTTCTATAAGGTGGGGGGCTTCGATGAGACCCTGGCCGTTGCTTATAATGACATAGACCTATGCTTCAAGCTAGCAGAAGCCGGCTACTACAATGTAATAAGAAATGATGCTGTACTCTATCATCATGAATCCCTGAGCCGAGGGGATGATACCATGGATACAGCTAAGTTCGCCCGCCTTATGTCAGAGCAGGAGAAGCTTTACGAAAAGCATCCAAGCTATCGTAAGAGGGACCCATTCTATAACCAGAATCTGACACAGACAGAATGCGACTCTGGCATATATTATGATAAGGACATAAAGTATAGTGTGGATATAATCCATCCTAACTCAGACGGCAGGATTCCAGGAGTCCTTAAGGAATATGCTGCAAATGTATATGAAACAGAGGACGATGCATTTGAAAACTATAAGATTCATGGCGGTATAGATGCCTGCGTGGCAGACTGGTGCATCTATATAGAAGGCTGGGCGCTGGAGCGGGATATAGCCGATAATATGGATATATACCCAGAGGTAATCCTTAAAGATATATCCAGGGATCAGGCCCCTGCAAGACTTTATAAGCTGTCGACGGTGAAGGTTCGTAGAGAAGACGTGGCAAAAACCTTCCAGACAGAGACCAATGTAGAATTCTCAGGCTTTAAAGTAAGAATCGACAGGCACCTTATTGAAGACGGTACCTATAAGATTGGAATACTTTATAAGAATAATCTTATATGGACAGAAAAGGAATTTAAACACTAGGTTTAATGTATAATAATCAAGCTAAAAGACAGGAAAACCAAGATAAGCAGCAAAAATATTGCGAGAAATGATAAAAAACTTAAAATAAATGACAAAATAGTATCAGTTTATTGTCAATATAGTCAACTTGGAATATAATACAAAGAATTGACTTGGGCCACTATTATACATTAAAATAGGTGGGCTAGGGAATTTTATAGAATGATAAAGGCAGATTGTATTATTACCATTGATATATTGATGGAGTCACTGTAATATTTAACCTAACTAATCAAAGCATCCATCATAATAAGGTGGGTGCTTTTTATATGGTTTCCTGGGTAAAATAGGGCTTTTTTAACTGGGAAATAGAAAAATGTTAAAGTAGCCTAGTAATAATATGAAAAAAATGTTATAATTGTGTTTCTGTTATGTAAAATATATGCACTTTGTATCAAAAAGTGAGGGGATTAGGTGCTGATATACTTTATATAGGGAAAAAGGGAAGGGTACTTATTATGGCAAAAAGGGAAGGGAATGCAAATAAGGATCTGGCTAAAGGTCCCAAGCAGGTATGTGATTTAAAACACAAAGTTTCGGCAGTTAATATACTTTTTGTTTTATATGATGCTATGGCAGTTGTCATGGCTTATTTTCTTGCGCTTTGGTTCAGGTTTGATGGTAGGTTTTCTCAGATACCAAGAACATATCTTGAACCATATCTTGTTTTTATCTTTTTCTATGTACTCATATGTATAACTGTATTTGCTTTCATGGGCTTATATAAGAGTCTTTGGAGATATGCAGGTGTTCTGGAGGCTATAAGGATAGCTGGAGCTACATTTATAACCTGTTTAATGCATACAGTCTTAATAACAATTCTAGTAAAAAGGATGCCTATATCCTACTATTTCTTTGGATGTGTATTCCAGTTTATTCTTATTACTGGAATAAGATTTGCCTTCAGATTATACCTTTTAATAAGAAACAGATATTCAACGGATGTGGTTAACGCAAAGAAGGTCATGGTTATAGGTGCCGGAGATGCGGGAAGGATGGTCATCAGGGAGATACACCGTTCTGAGGAACTGAATGAGGTGGCAGTCTGCGTTATAGATGGAGACCAACGTAAATGGGGCAAGGAGCTAGAGGGTGTTCCTATAGTCGGTGGAAAAGAAAGTATACTCCTGAATGTAGAAAAATATAAGGTTGAGAAGATATACTTTGCCATACCATCAGCGTCTAAAAGGATACAGAGAGATATACTTAGTATATGCAGCGAAACCAAGTGTGAGCTTAAGATACTTCCAGGTATATTCCAGATTGCCAAGGGTGATGTGGATATAAAGGATATAAAGGATGTTGCCATTGAAGACCTCTTAGGACGTGAACCTATAGAAGTCAATATGAAGGAAATCTATGACCAGATATCAGGCAAGGTGGTTCTTATAACTGGTGGTGGTGGCTCCATAGGTAGTGAGATAGCCCTTCAGGTATCCCGTCATAATCCAAAGAAGCTTATAATATTCGATATATATGAAAATAATGCTTACTCTATACAGCATAAGATAAGAAAAGAGAATCCAAAATGTCCTCTTGAAGTAATAATCGGTTCTGTAAGAGACAGCAGGAGGGTAAATGATGTATTCAGGAGATACAGACCTGATATAGTTTATCATGCAGCAGCCCATAAGCATGTACCTCTTATGGAGGACAGTCCCTGTGAAGCTATAAAGAATAATGTAATTGGGACCTATAAGGTGGCCTATGCTGCTATGATGTATGGCACTCACAGGTTTGTTCTTATAAGTACAGATAAGGCAGTTAATCCCACTAATATAATGGGGGCATCCAAGAGACTATGTGAGCTTGTGGTTCAGTCCTTTGATAAGAAGATTAAGGCTCATAAGGAATGTGAAATCCCTGTTTTATATATGCATAGGGATAATGATTATGATAGTATGTATCCTCTTGAAGAGGGAGCCCAGAGATTTGATGAAAGTGGAGCAAAGATATTCACATTTCCAGGTCAGGACAATAAGGGATATAGAAAAGCCCAGACAGAGTATAGCATGGTGAGATTTGGAAATGTACTTAATTCTGGTGGTTCTGTAGTTCCTCTATTTAAGGACCAGATAGCAAGTGGGGGCCCTGTAACAGTTACACATCCTGATATAATCAGATATTTCATGACTATACCAGAAGCAGCAAGTCTTGTACTTCAGTCAGGGGCCTATGCTCATGGTGGAGAAATATTCGTTCTTGATATGGGAGACCCTGTAAAGATAGATGATCTAGCCAGAAACCTTATAAGACTTTCAGGATTGGAACCGGATAAGGATATAAAGATAGAATATACAGGACTTAGACCAGGGGAAAAGTTATATGAAGAAAAGCTTATGTCAGAAGAAGGTCTTATGAAAACCCCTAATGGTCTTATTCATATAGGTAAGCCTGTGGAATTTGACGAGGATAAGTTCCTTGGTTCTATGAATGATCTTATGGAGGTGGCTTACCAGAATTCTGATGCTGTAAGACTTATGGTGGAAGAACTGGTGGATACATATAATCCAAATGATAAGCTTACAGAAGAGGAAAAGGCTAATTTTTCTAATGAGATAAATAGGATATTAGCCGGTTAAAAATTATTCTTTCTTTGACTGATTTTATATATCGATAGAAAAGAGGAAGTATTATGTTTATACATGATGATAGTATAAAAAAGTTTGATAAAAAAATCTGGCTTGCTTCTCCTACTATGCATGGGGAAGAACAGAAGTGGATAAATGATGCATTTGATAAAAACTGGATTACTACTGCCGGTGAAAATATCAATATAGTTGAAAAAGAAATTGCAGAATACATAGGAAGAAAGCAGGCGGTGGCTCTTAGTTCAGGTACCGCTGCACTTCACCTTGCAATTAAGCTTGCTGCAGAAAAACTCTATGGTATGCCTCAGGTGGGTCATGGTTCACTTGAGGGAAGAAGGGTATTCTGTTCGGATATGACTTTCGATGCAACTTTAAATGGGGTATTGTATGAAAATGGTAATCCTATTTTTATTGACACAGAGTATGATTCCTGGAATATGGATCCTGTGGCACTGGAGAAAGCCTTCGAGATATATCCTGATGTAAAGATGATAGTTGTTGCCCACCTTTATGGAACACCAGGAAAAATTAAAGAGATAAGAGAAATAGCTGATAGACATGGGGCTCTTATAATTGAGGATGCAGCCGAAAGCTTCGGAGCAAAGGTTGACAAAGTTCAGACTGGATGCTTTGGGGATTATAGTATCATATCCTTTAATGGCAATAAGATAATAACAGGAAGCTCTGGTGGAATGCTTCTATGTGATGACGTAGAGGATGCTAATAAGATAAGAAAATGGTCTACACAATCCAGAGAGGATGCTCCTTGGTATCAGCATGAAGAGTTGGGATACAACTATAGAATGAGCAATATAATAGCTGGTGTTGTAAGAGGACAGCTTCCACATCTCGAAGAGCATATAAGTCAAAAGAAGGCTATATACGAAAGATATAAGGAAGGATTTAAGGATTTGCCAGTAAAGATGAATCCTATCCCGGATAATACAGAAGCTAACTACTGGCTATCCTGTATGATTATAGATCAGGATGCTATGTGCCAGACTGTCAGGGGAGAAAAGAAAGCTATATATAATGCTGAATCTGGAAAGTCCTGTCCTACTGAGATATTAGAAAGTCTTATGTCATACAATGCAGAGGGTCGTCCAATATGGAAACCTATGCATATGCAGCCACTTTATAGAATGCATCCATTTGTTACTTCACTTGGAAACGGAAGAGCGAAAAGTAATGCTTATATTAAGGAAAGTGGAATGGTTGATGTGGGCGTAGATATTTTTGAGAGAGGTTTGTGTTTACCGAGTGATGTAAAGATGAGTTCTGAAGAACAAAATATAATTATTGAGATTATTAATAGATGTTTTATTTGAGAGGATAAATATGAAGATTACTATTATTGGAGCCTCTGGTCACGGAAAGGTAGTTGCCGAAATAGCAAAACTAAATGGTTATGAAAAGATAGAGTTTTTGGATGATGATGAAAGTCTAAAATCATGTGGAGAATATCCAGTAGTTGGAAAAAGTGATAAGGCACTCGAAATAGATAATGATATTTTTATAGCAATTGGAAATTGTCAAATAAGAAAACAGTTTATTGAGAAGTTGAATAATAAATCTATTCCGAAATTGATTCATCCGGAAGCGGTTGTTGCAAATGATGTGGTTATAGAAAAGGGAACTGTTATTATGGCTGGAGTAGTGATTAATCCAGGGGCATATATTGGTAAAGGTTGCATAATTAATACTTGTTCTTCAGTTGATCATGATTGTATTGTTAAGAATTATACACATATTGCTGTTGGCGCTCATTTGTGTGGGACAGTTATAGTAGGTGAAGAATCATGTATTTCTGCAGGAGCAACGGTTATAAACAATGTTTGTATAAGCGATAATACTATAATAGGTGCTGGCGGAGTAGTTGTAACAGATATTATTGAATCTGGTGTATATATTGGAATCCCAGTAAGAAAAATGGAGAAATAGTATGAGAATATTAGTTATAGCTCCTCATCCGGATGATGAGGTTATTGGTGTTGGTGGAACAATTGCCAAAAGAACACTATCAGGTGACGAAGTTTATGTTTGTGTAGTTACAAAAGGATATCCGCCGATTTTTGATGAACAATTTATAAATCAAGATAGGGATGAATGCAAAAAAGCTGACAAAAAGCTTGGTGTAAAGGAAACTATTTTTTTGGATTTTCCTGCAGTTATGCTTGAAACAGTTCCTAGATATGAGTTAAATGGTAAAATATGCGAACTTATTATGAATATAAAACCAGAAGAAGTATATATTCCTCATCGTGGAGATATGCAACTTGATCATAAATTAGTGGTTGATGCAGCGATGGTTGCACTAAGACCTAAATATTCTCATGTTGTAAAAAGAATATATACTTATGAAACTTTATCTGAAACAGGTTGGGATATCCCGAATGTAAATAATGAATTTATTCCAAATGTTTATGAAGATATTAGTGAAACACTTGATAGTAAGATAGAAGCAATGGATATTTTTAAATCGCAAATTGATGAGTTTCCTGCTGCTCGTTCTATTAAAGCAATTGAGTATCTTGCAAGATATAGAGGAAGTATTGTTTCTATGAATGCTGCTGAGGCTTTTATGCTA
>JAILGP010000136.1 GCA_024696635.1 Eubacterium sp.
GGCAGATTAATCCTCCCCATAGGAAATCCATTTAATACTGTTTCTGTATGTTCCCAAGGACTATTCCCAAACTCCAGAAGTGAAACCGACTGCAGACCTATATAGCCATCATCTGATATGGTAAATGCACCTGCAAAATCCTCACTTAAAACCAGATAATAATCCCACTCCTTAATCCGCCATTTAGGGGCCTTTATCATGGTCCTGTCATATTGCTGTACCATTTTTCTGGACCATCCAGGTTCCCTAAGCTGTCCATTTTTATCAAGTAATGGCTGAATATTTACTACTTCATGATTTCTACCCATAAGAATCCCCTCCCCAAATCCAATATATAATTTTAATATAATGGTTTGGCCCATTTATGGCAACCTGTAATTCATTATAAATCACCAGTAATATATTAGTTTCTTAATCCATATCGGTCTCAATATGTATGGTCTTTCCCCAGGGCATATCCACATCATTATTAATTATTATCCAGAGAACCGGAATCCCTTCAGCCTCTTCCTCATCCCCCGTTTTAGCCAGGCCATCAGTAAGTATCACTATAGCCTCAGGCCTATTATCCATCATGTTCTCATGCATATAATCAAATATTATATTAAAGGAGGTTCCTCCACCTCCAACAGGCGCCTTCCAGTCATTTGGCATGTCTGTCCCAAATTCAAAGGGTTCTCTTACTGTAATATCAAAAAATGAAACCATAGCCTTACAATAGTCCATCTGATTTACCACATTCTGGACCTCTCCATATAATCTGGATAATTCTTTAGTAGAAATAGAACCAGATGTATCTATAACAAACCAGACTCCCTTAAGGGCATTACTTTCATATATATTATCAGCCGGCAGCATATACTCCCGTCCCCCGTCAAAAACATCCTGACTCATAAATCTTCTATCCGGTGGAGCAAAGCTATAATCAGAATAATATGTGACACTGGATATGAAGTCCCTAAGCTGGTCTCTCCAGTCGATTTTAGCAAGCCTGCTTATATCCTCCATTATCTGTCTTACAGCATTAGGGGTAGATAATAATCCGCAATACTTAGAACCAAATTTCTCTATTATTTTCTCCCATTTATCTAATACTTCCTCATCAACACATACGCTTTCCCATATTTCATGATTGTCTATAGTAGAGCAATTTCCTAATTCTATTTTGTAATGACCAGCCCCTTTTCCCTGATTATTCTCTTTATTATTCTTGTCTTTATTTGGAGCTGAATCTTTATCCCTCTTCTCTTCTTTATCTGATTCACTTTCTTTTTCTGATTTTAAATTTTTTTCTAATTTTAAATTTTTTTCTAATTTTAAATTTTTTTCTGTTTTTAAATCTTTTTCTGTTTTTAAATCTTTTTCTGTCTGCCCCTCTGAAACCCCTTCTTTAACAGCCTCATCTTTTGAAGCAGAACCCTGCATATTATTAGACCCTGTAGAAGATATTGGCCCTTCAGAATCATTTGACCCACTTGATTTATCTGAATTATTGGTATTATTTGAGTTTATCTGTCTTCCAGAATTATTAGAATTATAGGAATCGGAAAAATCCCCAGATAATCCAATTCCAGGATCTATATCCAGATAAACAATCTTTACTTCTTTTATAAGCTCCTTATAAACCTCTTCCGCACTGAATCTCCAACCCTCAATTCCTGATGGCGTAAGATGCATAGCCGGTTGACCAGCCACCTTAAAATGATCTATTTTCATAGCATTCATAATATTAGAATTCACAACAATATCGCAGGCTATATTATATATTTCCTGATTAAGATCCTTACCTCTGGCGGGATGCTTAAGCACACAGTGCATAACCTCATGCATTAAAACAAAGGCTAGCTCCTGGTCACTAAGCTCTGCAGCAAATTCTGGATCAACATATATTTTTTTCATATCTGTACATGCTGTACCGCATTTTGCAATAGCAAAGCTGAGATGCATAACAAGATTACCGAAAAAAGGATAATCCACCAAAAGGTCAGCCCTTAATTTAGAAAGTCTTCTACTAAGATTCATTTTATCCAGTCTATCTAAATTATCCGAACTACTTGATTTAACTGCATTAATTGGTTTTTCTGATTTATCTGATTCTTTTGATTTAACAGAATTCACCCCTTTTTCTAAGCCTCCTGTATCATCCGAATTAACTGTATTTTTCGATTTCAAAATCTCTTGATTATTATCTCCCATACTCTTCTCCAGATTAAAATACATTAACAATTTACAAAAAGACTATTATATTCTGTTCTTTTTTGCCCATGCCACATATTCAGGGACTTTCATGAGCAGAAGATTCATACCATCTATCTCCAACAGATTCTTGAAGAATAATGTTGCAAAATCCACTGGGAATCTTGATACATAGATAATTGCATTTCTCAACTCCTCCGGCCTTATCTTATCCCCCTTAGACACAACATAAGCTGTTAATGATGCAATAAGGGCATGCATTACGTCCATTGTTTTAGGATATATGGTCTCAGTTCCCTCAACAATATTTTTAATTACAGGCATATGAGAATAAACAGCAAACCAACTTTCAAACTCCAGAGCCACTCCAGTTCCAAGCTCACCAGCCAGATCAAAATGAATCTCTCTTATATCCTTACATACATCTTCAAAGGCATTGAGGGTATCACTAACACTTTTCCAGGCTCTTGGTGTTGGAAACGCTACATCCTCACTCTCACTAGCTGCATAAAGCTTAGATTGATCATAGGAAAGATAGCCCAGAACGGCATAATGTATTTTTTGCCCGATCCCCCAGATTCTGAAGCTTTCATAATCAGGCTGAACATTAAAATGTTTAAAACGATTCATGAGCTCAGGAGACATTCTGGTTTCATACTTTTTGGTATTCCTTGCAGGATTAGCCGCAGCTATGACATAAGTATTCTCAGGGAAATGATGAGTCCAGGCTTTTCTATCCAGTATAAGCTGAAGGGCTGCAGCCTGAACTGAAGGATTAGCCTTATCAATCTCATCAAAAAAGTATATATATTCATCATAGCCTTCTTCAGCCTCATATATTTCAGGCTTTAGCCAGATTGTTTTAGTCCTGTCCTTATCAGGAGATGGAATTCCTATAAGATCTGTAATAGTACAACTGGTGAGACGAATATCCACCACTTTAATCTTTTTCCCAGACTCCTTCTCCATAAATTCAGCAATTTCTTCTACTGCTGCAGACTTACCTACACCAGTAGGGCCAAAAAGCATGATTGGACGAATATCCTGGCAGGAAATCCCAGTTTCTCTCATCCTCATATAATAATTTGATACTGTCTTAACAAGTTTACCTGTAGAAATCGCAGGTGCATTAATAATCGCCATATTAAATCTCCTTTTCAGCCCTTTAAATTATATACTTTTAGCCAGCCTCAAGCTGCTTATCTATAAATATAAGCTTTTCCCTTAATTCTTCAACTTCCTCATTATAAGGATTACCATGTTTTATTTCATTTTCTGTTTCAGCCAGTTCATTATTAAGTCTCTCGAATTCTTTTTCATATCTTGCAAGTCTCTTGCTCATACCATTCAGTACGCCATCAATTGCCCTGCTGATATTATCCTGATTCTTCTCCTTAATATTATCAAGTCTATAGGTTCTTCCACCATTTCTCCTGATAACAAGATATGGTTCTTCTCCCTCCTCACAGAGAGGAAGATATATACCAAAGCCCATATAAATCTTAAAGGCTGCCTCATGATTACAGTCCTTTTTATCTTGAATAAACTGCATAAGAGCCTGGCCAAAGCTGAGTCTTTCTTCCTTACTCATAGATATCTTATTCTTATTATAATAAGCAATATCAGCCTTTACAGTCTCAACCCTTTCCTTCTGTTTTTTGATTATAGAAGGAAGACCTTCCAATTTTTCCCTAAGCATATACAGCTGCCTTTGTCTTTCTCTTTCAGATATGCGGGCTCTCTCCAGCTGATTAGCAGTAACTATTCTATCCTTTATCAGATTATTACCCAGGGCAAGGGCTTTTACCTCAGACAGCTCCAAAGTAACTGCATCAATCTCACTTTCTGTACGATGAAATTCCGACATGGAACCGGCCAGGAATGAACCTATAAAATGCTGCTTATTTTCAAGAATCTGCCATACATAGGCATCAAAGGAATTCTCAGTTATATATCTATATTCAAATACTTCCTTGTTCAGATTTCCCTGACGAATAAGCCTTCCTTCTCTTTGTGTAAGATCAGATGGTCTCCATGGAGCATCCAGATGATGAAGAGCCAGTAAATGCTTCTGAACATTAACTCCCACCCCAAGCTTTGCTGTTGAACCTATCATCACTCGAATTTTCCCAGCATCCAGATCACGAATAAGCTTATTTTTCTTAGTCTCAGTAGTTCCGTCATGGATAAATGCAATATCACTTTCCTTGACTCCAAGAATTATAAGATTGAATTTAATCTCATCATATTCGTTAAATGTATCTTTAGGCGTAGAAAAATCGCAAAATATTATCTGGGAGGTACCAGGATAATTAAAATAGTTCTCCGCCACCTTCTTTGCACATACACCAGCCTTACTTTCATCATCTCTGATTACCAAGGTCGGATCCAGTATCCTCATATCCATAGCCGCCTTACGCCCATCTGAAACAACACAAAGAATATTATCCTCTGACATCTTCACTTCTTTTTTGCGTATTTTTTCTGTTCTTTCAGCTAAGGCCTTATTAAAAGCCTTAAGATATGGACTTGGTTTTACTACCACATCCTTAAAACCGGCAAAGTCAGGTAAATCAATTTCATTAATTGATAAATCCGAAGAATTGGAAGAATTTACAGTATTCTGACCTATATGATAAAAATCACACACCTCAGAAAATACCGCCATCAGCTCAGGCAGATTATGATAATGGCTTATACGGCTTACATATCTAAAGTTTGTTGTATCTACATCAATTTCAAAATTAGTTGTTGTTGTACCAAATGTATTAATCCACTCATCGAAGGTAGATATAGAGCAGCCCTTAAGAGTATCCGGCTGAAGATAATACTGAAAAACATATAAATCAGAAATAGAATTAGTCAGAAGCGTACCAGTGGCAAATACGATTTTTCCATTATTTTTCTGAATATATCTTACCTTTTCTAAAAGAGCATCTGCCTTTTTACTTCCTGATGTATGCATTCCCACTATATTATCCAGCTTTGTATTCAATGTCAGATTCTTATAATTCTGGCATTCGTCAATTATAAGGCAGGTAATGCCCAGCTGATCAAAGCACCCTCTCTCATCAGGAAAATAGTCCTCTATAAGCTTTTCTCTCTTTTTCCTTAATTTGTCACTCTTAGATTCATAATAATCCCTGGTCCATACATCCGATGTATTCCTTGAAGCAATGGTTGCCTCTTTAATCTGCTCCTCTATCGAAGCAATCTTATGGTCCCTTGTCATTGAAAGCATATCAAATCGACTTGCCGCAATATATATAGCAACATAATCACCCTTCTCAATCTCATCTATAACCCCTTGTCTTTTTTCAGGAGTAAAACTAGCTGGTGATATTTCCAGAATTTTATCCTCCGGATATATTTTCTTATGAATTGCAACTGTACCGGCAAAGGTTGCATTTGGAACAACTATCATATTTCGTCTGGAAATTCCTAGTCTTTTCATCTCATGAACAGCAACTACATAACAATATGTCTTACCACTTCCAACATCATGGCAAAGAAGAGTATTAGGTGAAAGAATAATCCTCATAGCTGCATTTCTCTGATGAGCATAGAGCCTGGTATCCGGACTTATATCACCAAAGCTTAACATAGAGCCATCATAACGAGGAACTGCAAATGCATATACTTCATTATAACGTTCTGTCAGTTCCTTCATGATTTCCTCATCAGTCTGCAGCCATTTTTGAAACTCATCAAGAATAAGCTGCTGTTTATTGATTACAGCAACTGTCTTATTGGGATTTACAATTCTCTTTTTCCCTGATGGTGAATCCGGATCAACCACTTCATCATATATCTTGATAGAGCTTGCATTAAGAGTATGCTCTATAATCTTTCTGGCGCTCATATCAGTAGTTCCATACTTAAAGTAATCATATATTTCCAGAGGTCTTACATAGTAGTTTATATTCCACTTACCATCAGTTCTCTGAATTTTAGGACTTGCTAACATTTTAAATAAATGCTTAATGAACTTTCCTATATATTCACTAAGTATCCAGGAAGCCCCTAGTTTAATATGAATATCATAAAATGATGGTGGGTCCGGCATACTATCCTTTATCAGTTTTACATTAAAATCAAATCTTCCCTGATATTTATCATTATAAATTTCTGCAATCCTAAGAAGGGTATTGAGATTACCCCTTAGATATTCCACCTTAAGTACCCAGTCCTCATAGTCATTTTTATGCCTGTCATACCCTTCCGGTCTCTGAACTATGGTTTTCCCCGCATGATAATCAAGTATTTCATCCTCCAGAACTCCGGACATTATAGCCATATAGTGTATATCCACATGTCCCATGGCACTCATAGAATACATAAGGGAATCTTCTATACTGCAATTCCCTATATTATTTATTATATTATTGTTTTCTGGATTATTATTCTCCAATCCCATCTCTAATGAATCAGAGAATGATAATTCTGCCTGACCTTCAACAATAGAAGTCTCAGAATCCATATATGAATTCGAACTA
>JAILGP010000138.1 GCA_024696635.1 Eubacterium sp.
CAACTATGATGCTACTGTAATGAATCCACCATATTCCCAGCACTGGAGTGCAGCTGCAGGGTTCCTTACTGACCCTCGCTTCCAGAGCTATGAGAAGCTGGCACCAAAGACCAGGGCTGATTTTGCCTTCCTGTTACATGGCTTCTACCATTTGAAAAATGATGGTACTATGGGAATTGTCCTGCCTCATGGCGTCCTGTTCCGCAGTGCTTCAGAAGGTACTATCCGTAAGCATTTACTGGAAAATGGCAGTATTTATGCGGTTATTGGCCTGCCGGCTGGTATTTTCTTTAATACCGGCATTCCTACTTGTGTAATTATTCTGAAGAAAGATAATACGGACCGTAGCATATTGTTTATTGATGCTTCCAAGGAGTTCCGTAAGGATAAGGCCCAAAACTATATGGACCCGGAGCATATCAATAAGATTGTGGAGGCTTATAAGAACAGGCAGGATATTGATAAGTTTGCCCATCTGGCTACCTTCGAGGAAATCAAGGAGAACGACTATAACCTTAATATTCCTAGATATGTGGACACCAGTGAACCAGAACCAGAAGTAGACTTGTATGCTGTAACTGCTGATATGGAGAACATTGACAGGGAAATTCAGCAATCAAATAATGAACTCCTGGCTATGCTCAATGACCTTACATTCAGCACCCCTGAAATAGAGCAATCCATTAGTAAGCTCATTAAAGCCTTGGAGGTGTAAGGATGAATACACCCAATATAAGATTTAAAGGATTTAGTGATGATTGGGAACGGAGGAAGCTGTCAACACTATGTGAGAAGATAACTGTTGGTATAGCAAACTCAGCAACTCATGCATATACTGATGCTGGAGTAGTAATGTTCAGAAATCAGAATATCAAAGAGAATTTTCTTGATGATTCTGATGTTATATACATAAACGATGAATTTGAACAGAAGTATGTCAATAAACGATTAAAGAGAAATGACTTGTTAGTGGCAAGAACTGGTTATCCCGGGACCGCTTGTGTTGTTCCTGAAAAATATGAGGGTTCTCAAACATTCACTACTCTGATTGCAAGATTGAATGCAAGTACAAATCCTTATTATGCTTGTCAGTACATGAATTCTGATTATGGAAAGAAATATTTTCTGTCTACTCAAATTGGTGGAGGTCAGAAGAATAGTGGAGCTGGAATCTTAGATGATTTTCCTATGATATTGCCACCTACTATTGACGAACAGAATAAAATTGCTGAGTATCTAACTGGTCTCGATAACCTTATAACCCTTCATCAGCGTAAGTGTGACAGCCTAAAGCAAGTAAAAAAGTATATGCTGCAGAAGATGTTCCCTAAGCAGGGGGAGAAGGTGCCGGAAATCCGCTTTGCTGGATTTACTGGATATTGGGAACAGCGGAAGTTGGGTGATATTGCTCCACTTCGCGGGGGATTTGCTTTTAAAAGTGATAAGTATTGCTCTGAGGGTGTGCCAATAGTTCGTATTTCGAATATATTATCTGATGGAACAGTAGGGGCTGATTTTGCTTATTATGAGGAGCTGGAATGTGACGAATCATATGCCCTATTTAATGGAGCTATCGTTCTTGCTATGTCTGGAGCAACAACTGGAAAAGTATCTGTGTTGCGTGCAGAAGAAGGGGAGAAATACTACCAAAATCAGCGTGTCGGTTATTTCATGTCTACAGATAATTGTGACTATGGATTTATTAGTATACTTGTAAGGTCGCAAATGTTTATTGAGCAATTATCCTCTGTCCTTGTTGCAGGTGCTCAGCCTAATGTATCTTCGAAAGATGTAGATGCTTTTGAGTTTATAGTTCCAAGTTCCAAAGAGGAGCAGTATATGGTTGGTGATTATTTCAATAATCTCGAAAACCTTATCACACTGCACCAGCGTAAGTCAGATAGCCTTAAAGCAATCAAGAAATTCATGTTACAGAATATGTTTCCGAGGGAATAGATATGGCACAGAGCGAAGCATCAATGGAAAAAGCCCTTATAAAGCAGCTGACAGAGGATGTATCCCAGTGGACTTACCGCAGGGATATTACTGAT
>JAILGP010000181.1 GCA_024696635.1 Eubacterium sp.
ACATATATTTTTTAAATCTAATATGCAACTAAAATGTTATTTTTGATTGCTCCAGCAGACTTAAGTGCTTCAACCCACTTCTCACCATTTACATCACCTTCAACAGCTAAAGCACCAGCACGATTTCCGCCTTTATAAGCTTTACCATTAGCCTCAAATGATATACTATCGCCATCTACCTTGATATTCTTAAATGTTGCATCTCCAACTTTCACATCAAAATCATAATTATTTGTTCCAGTAAGGAAGATTCCGTCAAATACCTTATTTGTAGGTGTATCAAAGTCAATCTTTACATCTGTAGATGTTGAAGAAACCTTATTAACGTAATCAGCAAGTGTAGCATCCTCAATATAAATCACGCCACTCTTATTAGATACTTTCTTCTTCTCACCATCTATTGTAAGTGTAGTTGAAGAATCAGCCTGTGTAATAGCACCAAGAAGATTACTCATCTGTTTAGCTGCAGTGTCTTTATCTGCAAGAGGAACACTAAGAGTTACAGTTGTGCTTCCTGAATCAGCAGCTTCAAGAAGTGTAAATTCCTTTAAATAGCCCTTTTCATCAAACTGATAAGTCACACCATCAATCTTTACTGTTCCATCCTTCTCATAATATCCGGCAGTATCCATATAATACCAGCCAACATTATCATGATACCACTGAGCTCTAGGTGTATATGTCCAATAACCATCTGCACTAAGCCAATAACCATCTACCCATTCGCTAGCAGCATAAGATCCATCAGAATATTGATACCACCAACCTCCAGCACCATCTACCCAACCTTCTTCAATCAGATATCCTGCTGAATCAAAGAAGTAAAGAGTTCCATCAATCCAATAGCAGGTACCTACTGGATACCAGCCTGTAGTGTCTTCATACCACCAACCTGTAGAATTATGTTTCCATGATGCCTGAACAGAATAAGACTGAATGCCATTATAATCTACCCACCAACCATCAATATATTCACCTAAAGCATATTCACCAGATTCTTTTTGATACTTCCAACCACCTTCTGCTTCTTCCCACGTTCCAGCTGCATTAGCAGTAATACCTAAAGACATTGTTCCAGCAAGAATTCCTGTTGCAGCTAATGCTCCAGAAAGAAATACACTAATAGATTTCTTAATTTTCATAAACATACCCCTCCTAGATTATAAATTAATTACAAAGATGTTTTTATTATAACTCACAACAAAATAAAATCCAAGATAAATGATATTTATTTTATAAAAAAGTCCTTAGGGATTAAGTATTCCCTAAGGACTTTATAAATTCAGTTCACATCACTGGATTTTATCAAAATATTATAAATCTTAATTCCGGCTATATCTTACTCAGACTTAGTTCCATCATAAAGATCCACAAGACCCTGAAGGTGAGCAAACTTCTTCTTTGAATTCTCTTCTGCCATAGCAAAGAGCTTTTCAGCCTTATCCTTATTAATCTTCTGAAGAGCTGTATAACGAGCTTCTCCTGAAAGGAATTCCTGATAAGGAACTGTTGCAGCCTTAGAATCAAGAGTGAACTTCTTGTCAGCCTCTGGATTGAATCTGAAGAGATTCCAGTATCCAGCATCAACAGCCTTCTTCTCTTCTGCCATAGCCTTGCTCATACCAACACGGATTCTGTGGTTGATACATGGAGCATAAGCGATGATAAGCGAAGGACCATGATAGCTTTCAGCTTCCTTGATAGCCTTAAGGAGTTGCATGTAATTAGCACCCATAGATACCTGAGCAACATATACATAACCATAGCTCATTGCTATAGCTGCAAGATCCTTCTGCTTAATCTCTTTACCACCTGCAGCGAACTGAGCAACAGCACCTGTAGGAGTAGCCTTTGAAGACTGTCCACCAGTATTTGAATAAACTTCTGTATTGAATACGAAGATATTTACATCCTCACCAGAAGCAAGTACGTGGTCAACTCCACCGAAACCGATATCGTATGCCCAACCGTCACCACCGAAGATCCACTGTGACTTCTTAGCAAGGAAATCCTTATCCTTAACTACAGCCTTAGCCTCAGCACTATCAACCTTCTCGAGTTCAGCAATAAGTGCATCTGCAGCTTCTGTATTTGTAAGAGTATCATTATAAGTCTCGAAGAACTTATCTGCAGCAGCCTTAACAGCATCATTTGATTCAGCTACAGTCTTAACCTTCTCTGAAAGACTCTCTCTAAGTGTCTTCTGAGCAAGATACATACCAAAACCGAACTCTGCATTATCTTCGAAAAGTGAGTTATCCCAAGCTGGTCCCTTACCTGCCTTATTTGTTGTATAAGGTGTTGAAGGTGAAGAGTTACCCCAGATAGATGAACATCCTGTAGCATTAGAAATGTACATTCTGTCACCATAAAGCTGAGTAATAAGCTTAGCATAAGGTGTCTCACCACAACCTGCACAAGCGCCTGAGAACTCAAGCAGAGGCTGTTTGAACTGTGATCCCTTGATTGTAGATGTACCAAACTTGTTGATAACTTCTTCCTTATCAGGAACTGAAATAGCATAATCAAAGAGATTCTGCTCAGCCTTAAGAGCATCATCAAGAGGCTTCATCTCGATTGCCTTAGGAGCACATACATTTGTACATGATCCACATCCAAGACAGTCCATAGTTGAAATAGCAACTGTATACTGATATCCAGCAAATTCTGGCTTGAAGCCCTTTGCCTTGAATCCAGCAGGTGCAGCAGCAACTTCAGCATCTGTAAGTGCAACTGTTCTGATAGCAGCATGAGGACATACATATGAACAAAGTCCACAGCCTACACACTTATCAGCATCCCATACAGGAACAGAAACGGAAACGCCTCTCTTCTCATCTGCAGCTGTACCAGATGGTGTAGAACCATCCATATATCTAGCAACTACAGATACAGGAATTGTATTTCCTTCCTGAGCTGCAACCTTAATCTGAACATCATTAACGAAGTCGATCTGTTCCTTAGTACCCTTTGTAGCAGCAGGATAATCAAGACCTTCATCGACACCATTTGTCCAATCTGCAGGAACGTCAACCTTAACTACTGCATTAGCACCAAGGTCAATAGCCTTCCAGTTCATCTGAACGATGTCATCACCCTTCATACCATATGACTTCTTAGCAGCAGCCTTCATGTAATCAATTGCTTCTGCCTCAGGAATAATACCTGTGAGCTTGAAGAATGCTGACTGAAGAATTGTGTTAATACGTGTAGGTCCCATACCAGACTCAATACCAAGCTTAACACCATCAATAGTATAGAAGTTAATCTTATGATCTGCGATATACTTCTTTACCTGTCCTGGAAGATGCTTATCAAGCTCTTCTCCTGACCATGGGCAGTTAAGAAGGAATGTACCACCATCAACAAGCTCTTCAACCATATGATACTTCTTAACGTAAGCTGCATTGTGGCAAGCTACGAAATTAGCCTTATGTATAAGATATGTTGACTTAATTGGCTTATCACCAAATCTAAGGTGTGACATTGTTATACCACCAGACTTCTTTGAATCATAGTCGAAATAAGCCTGAACATATTTATCTGTGTTATCACCGATAATCTTGATGGAGTTCTTGTTAGCACCAACAGTACCGTCAGCACCAAGTCCCCAGAACTTACAACATACTGTTCCTTCTGGAGTAGTAACAAGAGCCTCACCTGAATCAAGTGAAAGATTTGTAACATCATCAAAGATACTAAGTGTAAACTCTTCCTTCTCTGTGTTGTTGAATGCAGCAACGATTTCTGAAGGAGTTGTATCCTTAGAACCAAGACCATAACGACCTCTTGTAATAAATGTATCCTTGAACTCTGTTCCACGAACAGCAGCCATAACATCAAGTGCAAGTGGCTCAGCGTTTGAACCTGGCTCCTTTGTTCTATCAAGAACGATAATCTGTTTAGCTGTCTTAGGAATAGCAGCGATAAACTTCTCATTTACGAATGGTCTGTAAAGACGAACCTTTACAACACCAACCTTCTCGCCCTTAGTTGCAAGATAATCGATTGTTTCCTCGATTGTATCACATACAGAACCCATAGCAACGATAACCTTCTCTGCATCTGGAGCTCCATAGTAATTGAAGAGCTTATAATCTGTACCGATTTTCTCATTAATCTTATCCATATACTTCTCAACGATAGCAGGTAACTCATTATAAGCAGGGTTACATGACTCCCTTGTCTGGAAGAATACGTCAGGGTTCTGAGCAGATCCCTTCTCACATGGATGATTAGGGTTAAGAGCTTCTGCTCTGAACTTATCAAGAGCATCATAAGGCATGATGTCTTCAAAATCTTCATTTGACCAGCAGTCGATTTTCTGGATTTCATGTGATGTACGGAAACCATCAAAGAAATTGATAAATGGAAGTCTTCCCTCAAGTGCTGCCATATAAGCAACAGGTGTAAGGTCCATTACTTCCTGAACAGATGATTCACAAAGCATTGCACAACCTGTCTGACGACAAGCGTAAACATCTGAGTGATCACCAAAAATATTAAGAGCGTGTGATGCAACACAACGTGCAGAAACGTTGAATACACCAGGAAGTCTTTCACCAGCAACCTTATAAAGGTTAGGGATCATAAGAAGAAGTCCCTGTGAAGCTGTGTAAGTAGATGTCATAGCACCTGCAACAAGTGAGACGTGTACTGTCCCAGCAGCGCCTGCTTCAGATTCCATCTCAAGAATTTTAACTGTGTTGCCGAAGATGTTTTTTCTTCCAGCAGTTGCCCATTCATCAGTATGCTCAGCCATAGGTGATGATGGAGTGATAGGATAGATAGCTGCACAATCTGTGAAGATATACGAAGCATGAGCTGCAGCTTCATTACCATCCATGGTCTTTTTGAATCTTGCCATTTGTCGATTCCTCCTACAATTAATCATTTTGTATTCATTTTGAGTTTTATTAGATAAAACTCATATATGCACTTATTCATGTAAAACACAAAAAGGGCACAAAACGTTATTTAAGATAATAACATAATTTGTACCCCTTGTGAACAATGAAAAGCCGCTATTTTTCTTAATCTTTATAAGATTTGACTAACTATGATTAGGCTTATTTAAAGACAATTTAAATGTTATTTTTCAATCTAATTTTGATTTATATTTTAGCGTTTTCCCTAACTTTTATTCTATTTTTCTATCCCTATTTTCTATCACTATTTTCTATTCATGGAATTCTGATTTTCTTTCTTAGAACTAGTCTGACCCTTTTTAGTATTATTCATTTTCTGTTCTGCCGCTCTGAATTTATTGTTGATTCCATCAATATTAAATTCCTTAGTATTCTTTTCTCCTTTAAGAAACTCATTAAAGGTCTTATCAAAACCAGGTTTTTGCATTTCCTTATCAATCATTTTTCTAAATTCCTTATGATTGAAATCCTTGTAAACTGATTCTTTATCATTTTTCTTAACCTGATTTTTAATATGAGAATAAGCAAGACATTCACATACAATACCCTTAAAATTATTCATCAGGTCACTCTGCATATCAGCCAGAGAATTTGCTTCATTTCCAGCCTTCTTATATGCATCTGCCACAAATTCATTAAGTCTTTTTATCTTACCATTTATTTTCGCAGATACCCCTTTTACAGAGTTCTCAAGAATAACAGAATTAAGCGGCTTATCTTCCTTAAATCTTCCCTCTGACAGCTTTCTTATCTCAAAGGTAAGCTGGCCTCCATGCCCCTTACTAATAAGCTTTTTCAAATCAGGAATTTCAGAAGTCAGCTTATGGAAATTTTTATTTTCAACAATTGCCTTTTCCTGCTTCTGACCTTCTCGTATCATATCCCCATCTATTCTGACATCAAGACTATTCTTATCACCACTCACAGCCTCACAAATGTTTCTACAAACCATTATTTCCGCTGCTGCTTTAGAAACATCCTTTGTATATCCCTTCTTAACTGCCAGCTGCCAATATTCTACCCGGTCCTTTATTGTAGGAAGATAACGAAGTGTATTTTTATCATTTGGAAGATTATAAAATGGAACAATATTGGAATACTGCTTTAAATAATCTTCTACACCACCACCATGACCACTTGTTATAGCCTTAGTTAATTTAGCCCAATCTTCTTTATCTTTACTAACATTATCGTAAAATTCATTAAGAAGCTTATTATCCTTAAGTTTATCAATTTCATCCTGAACATCACGATTACAAATATTTACTTTAAGTTTCTTAGATGAACCTCTTTCTGAACCTAGCGCAGATCTGATAGCGAGAATCTCCATAAATTGTTCCTTAGTAGGACCATTTGATTTCTTAATTATCTTCTGAATATCCTCTATACGTTTATCACCACGCCTTACTAAATCACCATCATTAAATACTATTGTGGTATCTGTATTACCAGCTTCAAGCCTATCAAATTTTGTATCTTCAAAACCATCAAATGCATTTCCTTCAACAGCATTAATATTTTCAACCTTATTTTCTGCATTTACTTCTTCTTTTATCTCTGCTTTTTCTTCTGCCTTTGCCTCTTCTTCCGCTTTTACTTCTTCTTTTACTTCTTCCTTTACTTCCTCCTTTACTTCTTCTTTTACTTCTTCTTTTACTTCTTCCTTTACTTCTTCTACTTCTTCCTTTACTTCTTCCTTTACTTCCTGTTCCGGCTTAGCTTCTACTTCTACTTTATCCCCTTCACCGATAATATTTCCGTCAATATCAACATCTATAAACTCGGTATCAGCCATAGGCCCCTTTACAAACAAATCAATAGAATCAGCTTCTATTTCCTTAAGTGTCTTTGTATATTTTTTTCCAGAAGATCTGGCATTTTTCATTTCCTCAAGACTTTGCTCAAGAGAATTAAGAGCCTTTTTCGCCTGTGGATAATCCTTAGCATATTCATTCTCGACCTGAACAAGTGTCATATGTTGAAGATCCTTATGTCTTATACGATTAAGGAAATGTTCATTAACCTTAGCAACCTTCTCAACATGATCAAGCATCTGGTTAATCTGTTCCAGTTTTTCCTTATTCTTACCCATATTCATAATAGTACTAACAATTTTAGGGCCATTCTCCATCATTTCCCTAAAGGCTTTAACATTACCTAAAATAGTATTATTAGCCTTTTCTATTTCTTCAAAAATATTGCCTGCTTCTACATCATATGTTCCCTCTTTCTCTTTATTAGGTGAAATAAAAGAATAAATCATATTAGGATACATATTCTCGACAACTTTAGCTCCAGTATAAGGAACATAATCCCTAGGAGTACGAGCAATTTTAATATTACCATCTATAGCTTTAACAGAATTATTAATTTCAGAAAGAAGGTTAGTGTCCAAATACATTTTAATGCCCATTTCTTCAATAGCAGCTTTGGCACTATCCACCTCAGCAGAAATAAATGGCTCCTCCAATTCTGACAAAAGCTTCAAAGGCTCTTTACCCTGTTTCTTCTGTACATTTTTTCTTGACTTTAACTCTTTTTCGGCCTTGCTCTTATAATTATTAATAAGCATGCTATATTTCATATCAATAGAAATGTTAAAACCTTTGGCTCTCTTATAGATCACAAAATTATCAACCTCAGGATCCTTTTGTCCCTTAAGTCTAGCAATAAAACGTCTTTCTTCTATAGGATTTTTACTATTTCTAAAATCATCAGATGAAATTGTTCCTATTTTCCCACCTAAATCTATAAGATCCCTGTGTTTATTCTTAACCTCTCCCAGGGTTTTACCTTTGAAATTATCATTAAACTGATTTCTGACAGCAACAAGTTTTATAGGCTCCTTATATTTTATGTCACTATAATTTCCAATCATACATCTGCAGAAGGAATCTCTTTCGCCTATTTGTCCCTTCACAATTTTATGAGGCTGATCTAGTGTATCTTTTCCGCCTTTAGGATTATCCATTAAATAAGAGCCCTTAAAATCTGTATTATTAAAACGATTATTATTATAAAGTATGGACTGATCCAGCTTATTTACCTTTGATATATCCATTTTATATGGGATATCTTTACAAAATCCATCTTCATACTGCAAACGAATCTCATTATTCAATAAATTAATGCCTGTAATGCCAGCAACCATATTCTTGCAAGCTTCTGTACCAATATAATCACCATCAGGCATAACATAAGAATCTAGTTTGTCGTTAGCAAGACTAAACATATCACTTATTTCTTTATTATAAATTTCAGGTTCTTTATTAGAATTAACATATAGAGAATTATTTACTATAAAATCTGTAAACTGACTCACATTATTCTGATAACCCAAAGAATTCTCATTATAATCAAAGGCCTCATTTGCAGTCATAGGCGGCTCAGCTTTGGTCATAAGCCATGCAGTAAATGCTGCATAGGTTGATTTGAACTCCGGCAAAACAATAGAAAGCTTCTTAGCTTCCTCTGCTTTAACAGATTTTTTGACAATCTCTGCCTTAAGAGCATCTTCCATTTTTTCAATTTTATCACTATGATCATTAAATAAATCTATACCAATTTCCTTTTGTTCCTTCTCTGATAATGATCCAATATAGTTCATATGACACCTCTCTTATAATTTTATTTATAGTAGTATTTTTAATGATTTTACGCATGAAATCTTTGATAAAAATAAATCTCTAGATTTTTATTCCTAACATTTTTCATTATAACATGTCATATTCTAAGCTAACAATAACAACAAATGCGCAACAATAAAATAAAAATCCAATTATTTAAAATATATAGAAAATGCCAGGTCCGATTCAAATTTTCATGAACCAAACCTGACATTTCTTAATTTGTTTTAAATATTTTGATTTAATACATCTTAAAAGCTATTATTTTCAACCTTTAAGAGCAAAATCATTTAGCTCTCTGTTCAAGTCTTGAGAGCACATCCAGGAGAACTGCAACTTCCTTCTCTTTTGCAAGATTGAAGTAGGTCTTAAAACGGGATGCTTCCGAAACATCCTCATTAATAGATATCTTGATAAGAAGATTACGAGCTGCCTTCATGTTTTTGACAACCTCTTCATAAGAGGAAATAAGGTCAGCATCATAATTCAGATATCCATTAGCCATAAGGTACTTAATCCTCTCAAGCATGAGTACCTTGTGATCATACATAATGTGAAGAGCCCTGATATCAAAGTCAGGTTCATCAGCACTAAGCTGCTGCATTATCCTCTTATGAACCACATCATAAACTTCTACTCCAAATGTAGTATCGTTAAAACGATTTCTCATCATACGGAAATGATTTTTACTATCTTGTGAATTAAGATATTCACGAAGAGTATCTTTTATAAGAGTTATATCAATATCATAGTAACAGGTATCAGTATTCTTAAAGATAACATAGAGACCTCTCGTACCCTTATAATCATCCTTAAACATATGATCTTCTGCAGCTGATATAACATCATAGCCCTTACGTACATCCTCAAAGGAAAGCTTATTATGAGCATACTTATCTTTAAAAGTAAAGTCTCCACAATAGAAACCCTCTCCCTCAAGATCATATCCATAAATAAAAAGTTCATGTGGGAATTTATAATCAACAGTTACATCGCTAAGAATCTTAGCCTCATCAAAAACTCCATACACATAACCACCAAGGTCTATGGTCTTAACTATAAAATCAACTATATCTCCACAGTAGCTCTGAATCTGGTCCTTAGTCATGAGAGAAGTAATAAGATAAGGACATTCTTTCAGAGAGCTGCTACCAGGCATGATATCTGTAAAAAGCATCTCATCGCCTGTAAATATTTCTATAATATTATAACATCTTAGCTGTATATAATTGCTAAATATCCACTTCTTTGCATTATCATCCTCAGATAATATAGAGAACAATGTTGCATGCCATTGCCAGGAAGTAATGAGTGGATTTCTTGTAACCGGTAATCTTTTCTTTGCCATATCTCGACCCCTCCTTAATCCTCTTTATTATCAACCTTTTCTTTAATAACTGCTGCCAAATCTCCAAATGTACCATATTCATCCAAGGACAGCTCGTAATCAGTAAAAACAATACCAAACTTCCTTTCAGCAGCAACAATAATTTTGATGATTGAAACTGAATTAATACCATATTCCTGTATAATGTCTTTATCAAAATCGACATCAGCAATATCAGGCATTTCTTCCTCGATAAGAGATTTAAGACTGAGCCTTGCTTCATCTTTTTCCATATAAATGTAACCCCTTTCTTTATTGTCTAATCTTCCAGCACGTTATACCACATTCCCCATAAATAAGTATCACATACTGTAAATATTTTAACATAAAGATAATAAATATGAAAGAGTTACTTTAAATCTAAAAGCACGACAAAGCATAATTTCATCAATATTTAAGGCTTGTCTCATCCACCCATATTTTCCATATTTTTTCCTATTTAATATATCATTTATTAGGTATTTATGTTTGATTGTTCTGTTTATTTTTTGCCCACTAGCTCATAAACCTCGTCTGCCTGATTAGCTACATCCTGACTATGGGTAACTATTATGACGCACTTATTATCATTATGAGCTAGAGACTTAAATATACCCATAATGGCATCCTGATTCTCAGGATCAAGATTACCTGTTGGTTCATCAGCTAAAAGAACCTGTGGCTCATAAGCAATAGCTCTTGCTATAGCCACTCTCTGCTGCTGTCCACCTGATATTTTAAGTACTCTTCTATTAGCTTCTTCCTCTGAAAGTCCAACCTTCTTAAGAAGTTCCATAGATACCTCTTTCTTGTTAGGTATTTTCTTCTTTGAAAGATCCATTGAAAGCTCAACATTTTCACGAGCTGTAAATTTAGGAAGAAGATTATAGCTCTGAAAAACTACACCAACATCATTACTTCTATATGTATATTTATCTATATTAGTTATGTCTTTTCCATCAAATAAAATCTTACCACCAGATAATTTATCAAGCCCCGCCAAAAGTGAAAGAAGGGTTGTTTTACCAGCTCCAGATTTACCAACTATTGCATAAACCTTACCAGCCTCAAACTTACATGAGAAATCTTTGAGGACGTAGGTCTTTCCATCATATGTATATGATATGTTATCAAGTTCTAATACACTCATAGCCTACCTCCTTAATCTCTCTCTGTCAGTATCTTAAGCGGCTGATATCTCATTATAAAGATAATAGCAATAAGACTCGAAATGATTGAAAGAAGAATACCTATTCCAACCATCTGAAGTACTACAACTACATCAACGGCATAGCTTACTGAATCTACATAATTTACTGGTCCTTTTACATCGCCACCCTTTGTAAACTGTCCCTGCTGCTGACGTCCAAAGTTGCTCTGCTGTTGCTGACTGGAAGTCTGTTCCTGCTCAACCTGTGACTCAAGTAATTTATTCGTTATAGGAACTGATGAAGCGGCTCCTATACCTGTACCAATAAGGATTGAAACTATAGTTACAATGAATATTTCAAGTATAAACTGCCAAGCAACCTTTGCCTTATGCATACCAATAGCCGTAAGAACACCAACCTCATACTTTCTTTCTCTAATATTAAACATATTAAGAACCACAAGAATGATTGCTCCTATAGCAAGTATTATAAGGAGAAATGCAGTAGCAAAGCTCTTAAGATTTTCAAGAGGTACAAGACTTGCTTCGTAAGATGCTACGTCACTTGAAGTAAGTACATATTTTCCATCCTCTTTATCCTGAAGATAGCTTGCAAATCCATCATATCCATTCATATCAGCAAATACAAATGAACCGGTAACCGTTTTACTTATTCTTTGATTTTCTTCTTCCTGAGCCTCCTCAGATGCAGCAGATATACTATCTACAACATTAGTTGAGGTAAGGATATTATTTGCAGGATCATTTGCATTTCCTGTAGAAGTACTAGTTGAAGAATTACTATTCTTATAAATACCAACTATTTCTAATTCATAGGTTTCTTCTTCATCAAAAAGATTACAAACAGTAATTTTATCGCCAACACTAAGACTGTTATAAGTTGAAAGTTCAGAAGAAATAATACATTCATAATTTTCTGTATTTTCCTCAAAAACCTGACCCTCTGTAATAGTTGATACACCATTTACAAAGTCTTCCATTGCTTTTTCCTGGCTATAACCTGTAATCTTAAAATCAGCCATACTAGCAAGCATCTGACTTGGATCCTGCTGTTGCTGCATACCCATGCCGCCCTGCATACTCTGATCCTGAGGCATTTGCTGAGTCTGGTCACCACTGACATCCGCCTGTGAAGGATCCATACCCGGTTGCATCTGCGAAGGATCCATGCCTGGCTGCATCTGCGAAGGATCTGGCTGCATCTGCTGCTCTGTTGTAACCTCTTCTGTAGTCTCCTCTGTAAGTTCTTCTGTTGTCTCCTCTTCAGTTGTCTCTTCTTCAGTTACTGCATTCATATCAAGAGGCTGCAGATCATCATTTCCATTTACAACAACCATATTGCTATAATAGAAATCCTGAACATACTCAGACTTGGCATATTCCTGCATTTCCTCAATAGTCATACCCTGAGCATCCTTCAGAACCTCCTGCATAGCCGACCTGTCATTCATATTTACGCCGCTATTCTGAATAGTTTCCATTATATAAGCTCTATCCACATTAATATTAGCCACAATATTAAGTGACTTCATATTATTTTCTCTGGCTTCTTCAGATGACTTTCTAATTGAAAGCGCAACACAAGATGCAGCCGCAATAACTGTAACAATTATTCCAATAAGTATATTACGACCCAGAGATCTGGATATATTCTTCATAGCATTCTTGAATATATACATAATTTTTCTCTCCCTTACTGATTAAACAGCAATATAATCCACAGGAAGCTCCGCCACCTCTTCAAAGGATGTTATACTTCCACTTTCTCCACCAGGTCCCTGTCCAGGTCCCATACCAGGTCCTCCAGGCCCCTGTCCAGGTCCGCCATGAGATCTTTTAATAGCTCCCATAACAAAGAATATAACAAGACCGATTACAACAATAATAACAGCCACTATTGCTATAACCTTGCCCTTCCCGCCTTTTTTCTTCTGATTATTATCTTCCATAACTTTTCACCTCCTGATAATGATACTCAAGATTAGAGCTTTACTACAGGACACTGTTGTAAAGCTCTAAGAATGTAAGTTTAATATTTTCTTGTATTTTCTTGAATCTTAGCCTAAAAAAGTATCATTTTAACATCATGTATGTTAAATGTTTATGTCTTTATTATCATAATACAAATTTAGAATACAACATTATCATTGTAAGGATTAAGTGGTCCCTCTGCATATCTTTCTCTTGGGAATGGCTTATGCTCATCTGAATTGAAGCACTCACATACCTCATCTGCCACAAACCTTCCTAAATCCTTTGTAAGATGAATATCTTTTCCATTATCCTCAAGAAGTCCATACCCCTTAAGAGTTGCAATCTTCTTCTTGAAAAGATCATCGATATTATAGCCACCTGAATTCTTTGTAAATCTTGTCTTAATAATCTCTGTATTCTTAAGAGGAAGAACTATCTTCTGTCTAATTTTCTCCTCAACCGAATGCTTGTAAGCACGTGTGATTGGAAGTCTTCCCTCATCAATCATGCTATAGTACTCATCAAAATTATATGAGTTAATATCAAATCTGTCTCTATAGCTTGAGAATCCTGAAAGGCCAAAGCCCACCTGATCATACTGAGCACAGCACTGGTTATATGCATAATGAGAGAAAATCTTCTTATCTTTTGAGAATACTCTACGAAGAGTTTCATTGAATCCATGATTTTCCATCATCTCCTCAGCGATTGACTTCATCATCATAGTATTCTTAAAGTCAGGAATATCATCCTCTCCGCTTCCCCTCTTTCTTCTATTGATAACGCCCTGTCTGTCTCCGTAGGCCTGAACCTTAAGTCTATATATCTGGATTTCATTCATAGGAAGCTCAATAGCTCTAGCCATAACATCTGTCCAGTTATCAATTGTTTCTCCAGGATGGCCAAATATGAATTCGATATTTACATCAAAACCAAACTCAAGAGCCTTATAAACAGAATCAATAGCCCACTTACTATCATGAGGTCTATTCATAAGCTTAAGAACTCTATCATCAAGAGACTGAAGGCCAATAGTAAGTCTTGTAACTCCGTGGTCCTTCAGAATCTGCATTTTCTCAGTACCAAATTCTCCAACTATAGAATTAGGTCCCAGATCCACGTTATGCTGCTTACATTTTGAAAAATCAACCCTCTTATCAAACTCTGTAAGGAAACGATCCAGAAGAGCCGGCTTAAGATTGGTAGGTGTTCCTCCTCCAAGCAGAATTGAACGTGGTCTTATTTTTTCCTTACCAAACTTGTTAAGAAAAAGGTCCATTTCTCTAATAAGATAACCTATATATTTTTCTTTTTCATCATCACATGGGCCTACCTTATTAGGATAATGGCAATATGTACATTGTTGAATACAAAATGGAATATGTACATAAATATCCATTAAATCATCCTCTGGCCAAACATAGTCATCAAGGTATTCCGGGCCCTTATCAGGATACTCTGTAATCGGTGGATAATGTACAGTAGGTACAAAATCACCATCATCACAGATAAGACCAAGCCGCTGAAGTTCTTCAACTTTCTTAATTTTTTCCTCAGCATGCTTATAAAGCAGTTCCCTTTCATCCTTAGATATCATTACAATTGTCCTCCTCGTAATTTTTATTAACGCTCAAAACTTCTATAAAATATTATTTATTAAGTAACCCTCAAAACTAAAGATAATCTTATACAATATATTTCTATTTTAATATAAATATCAAAAGCAATATAGCAATAATAATAAGCAATATAATTATAATCACACTTGTTATAGGCATCTTCTTCTTATCCGGAAGTATTAGTGCCTGGGCTGCATATTCCAGATCTCCAGCCATTTCTTCAACCCTTCTCATCCAGTCATCCTGAGAAGAGGCCTGCTGAAGGGCTTTCTCTATCCCATCAGCCCCTATCTTATCAGTAAGGGCTTTACTACAAAGGAAAAATGCATTTTCTGCTTTTTCAAGCTGAAAAACCTCTGAAATAGCCGGATTATAAGTAGGCTGCATTCCAATCCTAGGAAATTCCTTGGGTTCAGATTGAACCTTAAGCTTTCTATCCGCAAAATATAAAACTCTTGAGGTTCCAGATATGAGCCATCTAAAATGTGATTTAACCATCATAAGAAATGCCGCATCACATTTAAATACATGGCCTGGTTTATTCTTTACAAATATAGCATTGTTCATAAATCCGCTTATAGAAATAAGAGGTGCCTCCTGAAGGGCCGGGCGCTTCATAAAGCTTTTCATACATATGTCAGCTAATTGAACTTCTGCTTCATCACCTGGAGTATCACTTCTTTTTTCTATCATAGAACATATCAGGCTCCTGCCCCTCATGTTGCATAGGATCCTCTGATTTTCTTCTGCCTCGTTTCTTGTCTCCAGATGGCTTTTTGCTGTTATTTTTATCTCTTCCATATTCATCCTTTCCACCAGAGATTGGTCCTGCATAATTTGGATCCTCTTCAAGTATAAGAGCAAATCTCTGAGGTATCATTTCAAAACGGTCAACCAGATTAAAGCCATAATACTTTAGCTGCTGTATAAGAAGGTCAGGGCTGATTCCTGGTCCATAATAAGATGGTACTCCAGGAGAAGTAACATTATTATCAACAATTATGATTCTTCCACCTGGACGAAGGGCCTTGTGAAGGGTATCAATAAATGAATCCTTAACAAATTCTATATCTGTAATATAAGCAGCATGATACATAGAACACATAAATATTGTATCAACACTATTATTATCAAGGCCGGATTTATTCATCTTAGTTACTATTGTCTTGATATTCTTTATTTTATATTTTTCAATAAGCTCATCAACATACTTAATAGCATTCTTATTAAGCTCTGTTGCAAAAACCTTACCCTTTGGTCCAACCTTCTGGGAGAAATACCAGGTAAAGAATCCGCTTCCGCATCCTATATCAGCTATTCTTTCCCCTTCTTTTATATCAAAGAACTTGCACATCTCATTTGTCTGTTCCCAGGCATTACGATTAGGATTATTGAATATAAGATATTCATTCCATTCGTTAAGCTGATTAATAGAGAAATCTTTTCCATCATAATCAAAGCTTGCCTCATTAGAAGCATCAACCGGATCCGGCTTTTCCATATGGAACTTATATTTAAGATAGGTTTTAAATCTTTCAAAATCATTAGAACAGAAGAAATCAGCATACATTTCCACAAGCTTATCCTGTGTCATATTCTTCTTTTCAGCCTCATCCGCAAGGTAGTATTTTATAAACCAAAGGAAGGCTGTATAGTCATCTCCAATTCTTTCCTTAGGCCAGAGATCTTCAAATGCTTCATAAGCCTTTTTAAGCTTTGCCTCATCCTTCTCAAGAAGTCCTTCGTAAAGAATTCTTCCCGCCTTTTTACCTCTTACTGTATAACCCGAAGTAGATGTTCCAATGATTCTATATCTGGCAAGAGAAACCTTTGAATCAACAAAGACTTCATTATCAGCAAGCTGAGGTTTTTCAGGTGCTTTCTCAGGAATATCTACCATATCGAAAATCATGGCATATCTCTGAGGTGTAAATTGAAATGCATCCTTAAGCTTAAATCCATAATAATATAACTGGCTTATAATAAGCTGTTTGCTGATATAAGGTCCGTGATATGGAAGCTCCTGACCTGTAACAAGGTCATTATCCACTACAATAAGCTGGCCCTTTTCTCCAAGAGCAGTTCTTATACTTCCTATAAACTCTTCTCTTTCACCATCTGTAAATGCAGCATATACATTATGAAATAAAGAGCATACATAAACCACATCAACCCTTACATCAGAAGAAAGACCGATTCCCTCAAAGCTGCTTTCTACTACCTCAACATTATTTATTTTATTATCATCTATATAATTTCTTAAAAACTCAAGATGACGAGGATTAGTTTCAATGGCATAAACCTTACCAGAATCCCCAACTATATCGGAAAACTTAAACGAATAATATCCAGGTCCGGAACCAACATCTGCAATAGACATGCCCTCCTTAAGCTGGAACTTCTCAAGATTCTCTCTTGTTGTTTCCCAACGCTCTCTATCAGGATTATTGAAAAGAATAAAATCCTCCAAAAATCTCATCTTTGCTTTAATTTCAACATTATCCCCAGGACCATATTCCTTGATGTGATATTTATAAAGCAGATATGTCTTAAGATTATCGAAGTCATCCTGTGCAAGCATATCATAAAACGCCTTTGTAAATGGCTGAGCCAGAAGATCTGCCTTTGCCTCCTCCGGTGCAAGGAAGAAACGACACATCCACTCAAGAGCCGTATATTCTCCACCGAAATTTTCATTCGGAATTATTTCTTCATAAATAGAAATAGCCTTTTCAAGCTGTTTTTTCTTTCCTGTTTCAAAGTAATTAAGAATAGCCTTTGCCGCATCTGTACCTCCCTCTGTAATATCAAAGGAGTCCAGACTGCCAAGATGAATCAGCGACTGTTGATCCTCAATTCTTAATACTACAGGGTTTTTCTCTTGTTCCATAATAAGAATCCTTTCTTTTATCTTTTATATGACATTAAGGTAATGACATATATTATATAGTGTCTCCAGAAAGCTGTCTGTTGCATAATCTGTAAAATTCCCCCTTGCTTTCCAGGAGTTTATCACTTGTCCCTTCCTCTATAACCTTGCCTTCTGATAGTACAACTATCTTATCAGCATCCATTATAGTATCTAAACGATGAGCTATAACCAGAACTGTAACATCCTTAAGCATTTTAATTACATTTTTTCTGATTTTATTCTCAGTCTCACTATCTACAGCACTTAGAGCTTCATCCATTATTATAATACCCGGTTTTCTTACAAGGGCTCTTGCAAGACCAATCATCTGCCTCATGCCCATACTAATGGTCTCATCATCATCACTAGTAACAGTATTAAGACCTTCCGGGAGTTTTTCAATCAGTTCCTCCACTCCCATATTTTTAATAGTTTCCCTTGCAATCTTTTCTGAATCTAAAGAAGCATCTAAACCGTAAGTAATATTATCTATTATTGTTCCGTCTATCAGCTTGGAATCCTGCAGTACAACAGTAACTGCACTTCTGGTTTCAAGCAAGGTCATATCTTTAGTATTTTTATTACCTATATAGATATCACCGCGATAGTTATCATAAAACTTTAAGAGCAAACTGACAAGTGTGGTCTTGCCAGAACCGGTTGAGCCTACCAGGGCAGTCAATTTTCCCTTTTCAAATGACAAATCAAGGCAATGAATAACCTCTTGATCCTCTTCATAGGCAAAGGAGATATTTTTATAGGTTACACCAGAAGATAGATTCACCTCATCCTCTTCGGATAATTCATCAGTCTGACCCTGTTTAACAAGTCTTGAATGAGTACCCTCATTTTCTGGTTCAATATCAAGAATTTCAAATACTCTTTCAGCACTGGCAAGAAAACTCTGAGTCTGGATCATAACATTTCCAAAGCCATATACAGAATCCATAAATGTTTTGGAATACATAATAATTGCCTGAAGAGTTCCCAGCAAAATAGCCTTTTCTATAACAAGATGTCCACCAACCACAACAGTGATAAGGAAGCTTAAATTTCCAAGTATCAGCATTATTGGATTAATAATGGCACTGAACATACTGGACTTAATACATACATCTGTATATTTTTCACTTTTCTCCCTCATTTTATTGCCATTAAAGGCGCCTATTCCTGCCATCTCCATGGTCCTGAAATTCTTCATAGACTCTTCGATATGACCATTCATAGCACCAAGAGCTATGGTCTGTTTCATAAAATAATTTCTCATATGTCCAGATATAAAAGCCGAGATAAGCATTGTAACCACGGCTGTCACCATAGAAATAACAGCAAGCTTCCAGGATTCCATCATCATAATTATTCCACATCCGACTATAAGAACAATCTTAGAGACAAACTCTTCAAGCACCTGAGCCACCGTACTTACTCTCTGAGAATCATTTGTAAGACGGCTCATGATATCTCCATAGCTATGCTTATCAAGATAGCTAAGTGGCGCATGAAGAACCTTATCAAATAAGGAATCTCTAATTTCCAGAGACATATTCTCCGAAAGTTTCATAGCGCTGATATTCTTAATATATTCAATTATAGAATTAAAAACAAAAAGGAGCACAAGTGAAATAAGTATCCTGCTTATGTCAGTTGTAAATGTTGGCGCATCCCTGAACATAAGACAATTAATAGCATGTTCAACCAGGATGGGGACAGCCAGCTGACAAACAATAGTAAGAAGTATCATTAAGATAAGAACTATACATACCTTCTTCCACTTTATGGCATATTTATATATTCTATTTATTAAAGCACGAGTTTCCTTTGAACTTCTCTTATTTAATGGAGGAGCTTCAGGAGTCATACCACCAGTAGGCATTACTTAAGTCCTCCTTCCATAAGTCTAAGCTGTCTGTCACATAAAGCTGCACTTCCAGCCCTTTCAGTTATAAGCACAAGAGTCATATCCTTATAATTCTCTCTTATGCCATCTATGATCTGTTTTTCAGTAGCATAGTCAAGGGAAGATGTTGAATCATCAAGCACCAGAATATCTGGAGATCCCGCCAAAGCTCTAGCTATCATAAGTCTTTGTCTCTGTCCACCGGATATAGTATTTCCACTTGCATATGCCAGAGAATCATATCCATAATCCTGAGAAGAAATAAAATCATCAAGTCTTGCAACCTTTGCAGCACTAATCGCATCTTCACGACTGATATAATCTCTTCCCACTATAAGGTTATCCATATAAGAACCACTATATATACCACTATTATAAGCTCCCACAAGGGCTATATGTCTTCTCAAATTATTCTTCTCATATTCTCTTATATCTTTTCCATCTATATCAACCCTGCCGGTGTTTCCTGTTTCCAGACCTGAAATAATAGCTGCAAGGGTTGATTTTCCACTGGAAGTATTTCCAAGAATAGCAACCTTATCCCCTCTATTAAGAACAAGGCAAGTTTTTGAAAGTACCTCTCTACTCTCCACATAAGACATAGAAACATCAGAAAGAGAAAGTTTTTCTATTCCGTCTTCGCTAATATTTATAGTCTTAGTCATATCCTGTTCAGCCTGACTTCCCTTATCTAATATTTCCAGAATACGACTGAGTGAAGGTTTTATCTCAGAAATTGTTCTGGCAAGATTGGAACTAATCATAATAGAAAAGAGAATCTGCTCAGCATAATTGATAGACATCATTACATTTCCTATAGTAGAGTTATTATCTCCACTTTGATAACCTATCATAAATACAATTACAACTATAGTTATATTCATAATAAACATTACTATAGGATTAAACATGCTCATTATCGTAAGAACATCTATATTTCTTTTATAAAGTCCCTGACTCTTTTCCTCAAACAGGTTTCCTTCATAACCCTGGGTTCCAGAAGATCTTATAAGACGCATACTGTGAAGAACGGATTGAACTTTTGTATTTATATTATCTACAGACTTCTGCACTTTCATAAACATAGGTGAAGATTTCTTTATAAAAAGCACAATAATAAAAACCTGAATAATTATAAAACTCAGGAATACCAGACCAAATTTTAAGTTGATTGAGAATATCATAAGAAATCCGCCTACCGCAAGAAGCATAGGCTTATAGACAAGATCAAGCATAATCTTGATAATTGAAACCACCTTCTCAGTATCTCCTGTGAGTCTGGTAATTATGGAACCTCCTCCAAGAGATCTGAGTGTGGAATAATTCATTTTTGTTACTTTGTCATAAGCATGGACCCTGAGTTCATTCGCAAACCTAAGAACAGATATGTTAATGAAAATAAATGCAAGGTATCCACTCACCCCAAGAACAACTGTAAGTATGAGCATTTTATAACCAATTGAGTAAACAGTTTCAAGATTTTGGGTCATGATGCCATCATTAACAATATTGCCCATAAGCCTTGGAAGTATTATCTCACTTATGCCCTGTAATGTTGTAAAAACTATGGCGAGAATATAGAGCACAGGGCTCTTCATATATTTCTTCGCCAACCTAAAACAATCACTCATCACTAAAAACGCAACCTTTTTTACCTATTTTTCTTTACCCCTGTGTATGAAGGCCATAATATGTTCCCCTAGCCACAACCTGTCCATATGCTGTTTCCATTTCTGTGGCACATTCCAGCATATCTATACGTACACCTGAATAAAAATTATCTGTTGTGATAATCTGCTCACCAATATTGGTTGTAATCGAATCAGGTGATTCATTATAAGGTTCTGATGTAAGAATCTCCTTCATAGCTGAAGAGAAATGAGGCATGGAATCCGGAAGAGATATATATTTCTGACTAGATACTCTGGACTGGAAACCATCCTTCAATATACAAAGTCTCTTCTTCGCTGTCTTCTCCATTGCACTAGTTACAAATGCATGAGCCGCTGTTTTCATGACGCCTCTTCTTACCTCGCTATCAAACGATACAAACATAGCATTCATATCCTGTACACTAGGATGTCTATCTGCAAATGCAACTGCTATAACCTTTTCATTAGGATAGATACCAAGGCCAAGCAAGAAGTTCTTATAAACATGTTCCATTTCAGCACTTACCGGAACTACCTTGTCTCCATTAATATCAACCTCATGACTTACCATCATATTTATAAGACCCATACGGAACTGCTCTATACGTTCATCTGTAACATAATCAGACGGTAAGAACTCATGTCTTCTAGCATCCGTAAGAGTAAAATCAACTACCTTCCTTCCCATAAGAGCAAGGTCTTCTACTGCATTTTCAAGGTCGGTGCTAAATTGTGAAAATGTATCACTAAGTAGTTCCGCTCTTTGACGCAGCTGTCTTATAATGTCACCGAATACATCCTGATTATTCAGTTCTGCCATAAGAAGATTTCTCTCTTGGGCAAGGGCACTCTTAATATAAGCCTCGTGATATCCATTCTCAGTCTCCCTCTTAGCTGAAGGGAAAGTAAAGAATCTCTTTTTCACAATCTGAAGAATGGACTCAATAGTCATTTCATATTCATTAGAAGGCGTAAATTTATTAAGTAATGCTTCAAGAGTTTTAGCCTCCTCAACCATGCCCTGATCCTTATCACAGCCACCTATACCTTGAGAACCAATTATTCTCATGGTAATAAAAGGACCATAGGTTTTCATATATTTTTCAATACTTGAATCAAGAGACTGTGACATCCTGATTCTTAAGGTCTTTACTATTACAGGAATATCTATCTTTACAGCCTCAATAGCCTGAGGAACAGCTGTGGAAAGCCTGTCTGTTCTTTTCTTGATATCCTTATAAATAGGTGAAGTAAACTGACCTGTTTTAATAAGTCCATTTACAGAAAGAGTAATTTCATCTCCAGATGCCCCCTCTAAAAATGTACGCATCTCACCAAAAGCAGCATTAATATCAGCCTGCATTTTTTCATCCTTAGGCGGCATCTTGTGCATAAGTGAGAATGCCTTAGCAAAGGCAGAATACTCTACTATATTTTCAATTTCCTTAATTGGAATCTTATAATCAGCTTCATTAACAACCTTAAAATAACCCAGGCTATTCTTTTCAAAAAATGAGTCTCTGAGAAGCTTACGTCTTCCATCCTCATCAGCATCATCAATATATTTATTATGAGCAAGCTTATAAAGGAAATACGCAACATCGGAGAAAATAACACCTGATGGAACATAGCCCTGACTATCCTTCTTTCCCGATACCAGCATACATGAATCAAATATGTTTTCACACATACTTAGTCTGTGTGATGTACTTTCAAACACATAATTCTTGCCTTCATAAGCAGCCTGAATATATTCAGAAACCTCTTTCATAGTGGCGTAGCCATTTGCTAAAAGAAGTGTTCTGAGTTCATCATCCTCATATATTTCTTTTTCAGCAAAAAGAGCATCAGGCATAATAAGACATCCGCCAACTCGGAAATTATGCCATTTTCTAGATTTTGCATAAGCTTTTATATTGTAGGTAACATCAGCCAGTATACCACTTCCCGTACCACCACAGGTCGAAGTAACAATTATCACATCAAGTTTTTTAGAAACCGAGTCGCTATAAAGATCTTCAAGCTTTTCAAACAGAAGAATTCTCATATCCTCGTAGGCATTTGAGAACATAAGTCTACCAACCTGTCTGTTCCCCTGTGCACCTTCTGTACCTATACGAAGATGAGGAAAATCCGGATTCATCCACTTAGCAAGAGTGTTCTGAACAGGCTGATTGTTATATCCTTTATCAAGAATATCCTCAAGGTTTGGTCTGTAGATACTAAGAACTTCCAGAGCATTTAATCCTATACCATCCCTACTAGCTTTTATAGTATCCTCCATAGCCGGAATATCTGAATCAATCAAAAGATAGTGAATATTATCCTCAGAGTTGATTTCAGGCTTAAGCATTCCCTTAAGATTGGCAACAACTTTTCCGCCAACGCCTCCCAGTCCAAGAACCAGAAGATCGCCATTAATACGTTCACCCTTCTCATCTGTCCCAAATATTCTGACATCCTTAAGTTTGCTAAACTCTTCTTTTTGTGTTTCAAGTAGAATCATCGCTGTTCTCCCTAAACTTATATATAGTTGACCCTTACATTTAATAATTACAGGTAAACCTAGTTTAACTACTATGCATACCACTTGCCATTGTACCATGATTTACACAAAAAAGACACATAAAATTGTATAATATTTATATTTATCCCCAATATATTGAAAAATACAGCATTTTTTTATAAAAATAAAAAGGTGCTGATATAAAACCAACACCTTTTGAGAAATTTCACTTAAATAATCTAAATAAATTAGCAAATTATTAAATTAAATATTTATAATTTAAGCTTTTCCTGCTGAACCAAATACAGCAACTCTATCCTTAACTTCGTCTCTGATAGCCTGAGCACCAGGAGCAAGAAGCTTACGAGGATCATATCCCTTACCTTCAAGGTCTTTGCCCTCTTCGATATACTTACGTGTTGCAGCAGCAAATACAAGCTGACACTCTGTATTAACATTTACCTTAGCAACGCCCATAGAGATTGCTTTCTTAATCTGCTCATCAGGAATTCCTGAACCACCATGAAGTACAAGAGGTGTATCGCCTGTAACAGCCTTGATAGCCTCAAGTACCTGGAACTGAAGACCAGCCCAGTTTGCAGGATACTTACCATGGATATTACCAATACCACAAGCCAGCATATCTACACCAAGGTCATTGATCTGCTTGCACTCTTCTGGATCAGCACATTCACCAGTAGAAACAACACCGTCTTCCTCTCCACCGATGCCGCCAACTTCTGCTTCAAGAGAGATTCCCTTTTCCTTACAGATAGCAACAAGTTCCTTAGTCTTAGCAATATTCTCCTCAAGTGGAAGTGAAGAACCATCAAACATGATTGATGTAAAGCCTGCTTCTATACAAGCCTTTGATCCTTCGTATGAACCATGATCAAGATGAAGAGCAACAGGAACTGTAATTCCAAGAGACTCATCCATAGCCTTAACCATAGCTGCAACTGTCTTAAAACCTGTCATATACTTTCCAGCGCCCTCAGATACTCCAAGGATAACAGGTGTCTTTAACTCCTCACACTCAAGCAGTACTGACTTTGTCCATTCAAGATTGTTGATGTTAAACTGTGCAACTGCATAGCCGCCAGCTGCTGCCTTATCAAGCATTTCTTTAGCTGAAACTAACATTGTATTACCTCCATATAATTAATATTAAGACTGACCGTATCTTAGGCCAGCTAATTTCGACACGTTGATTATAACCTAAAGAGAAAAATTAAACAACATAAAATGTTAACAATATCTAACCCTTATTAAAAATAAAGTTAGTCGTTTTTCATATAGACAATCAAGAATAATATATAATCCTAGAAACCTTCAACTCTTCTCATACGTCTTATCTCAAGTCTTTTCTTTGCACCTTCCCACTCAGCTTCTTCCGCTTCTGTTTCAAGCTTAAGACCATATTTAAGTGGTACTGGTCTTCCCTCTTTATTCACCTGAACCAATGTAAAATAAGCTCTGTTTATGACTCTTCTAAGTCCAGTTTCTCTTTCTTCCACATAAACATCAACTCTTACCTCCATTGAGGTTCTTCCTACATAGGTAAGCTTTGCTCTAATTACAACTACATCATTGAGAAATGCACCTTTTTTGAACTGAAGATTATCAATAGCAGCTGTTGTAACATAGCTTCCACAATGTCTGGAGGCCGCTATTCCTGCAACCTCATCCATCCACTCCATAAGCCTTCCACCAAAAAGACGGTTGCTTCCATTTATATCTTCATATTGTATACATTTCATCCATTCCGTTCTGGAATCTTCTACGGTTTTAAAATTTTCGTATCCCATTTTCACTCCCGATTCTTACGAATCTCTCTAACACATAATATTATTTCAAAAAACCAATGGCTATTGTATCATAGTATGCCGCCTTTTGTCTTTTCTTTTTTTTATAAAGCCAAATAAAAAGGTAATGCAATAATCAGGAATGCATCACCTTAAAGTTATAATCTTTATATTGGATTATATATGGTATTGTAAATTTTTCACCACATTTTAAAGCACCGAGGCAAATATAATCATAAGCACAGTAATTGTTACCATAGATACTATAGTAGTCACTGTTATAGCGGATGATAAAAGGCTGGTATCCTCTCCCATCTTTTCCGACTGTATAAGCGGCAGATTACCAACAGGCATCATAGCCATAAGTGAAAATCCAAGTACTGTAAGATCATTAAAACCAAAAGCTCTTAAAACAAAGAACATAAGAAGAGGAAGGACTATAAGTCTTATCATAATATAAGCCCATATTCTTATATCCTTAAAGCCCTGACTAACATCAGACCTTGCAATAGAAACTCCAAGCAGCATCATGGAAAGGAAAACCGTTGCATTTCCTATATAGGTTATGCTGTTACTTATGATAGGTGGCGGCGTAAATTTAAACCAGCATACCACAAGACTAAGAATTGCCATTATAGTTCCAGGACTAAGCACCTTCTTCAGATTCATCTTTTCCTTACCATTACTGAGAACAATAATTCCATGTGTATAAAAAAGCAGACTGTACATAACATTGCAAACTATAACATATAAAATTGCATTTTCCGGAAGTATGGCTCTGGCTACAGGAATTCCTATAAAGCCCACATTAGTATATACTGTCATAAGATTATAAAATCTTCTCTTATCCTTTTCTACCCTTAAAACATATGGTAAGACCAGGCCTAAAAGGACAAGTCCAAGATAAAATACAGCTCCCAGAACCATGGCTATGAAAAGATCCCTATGACTGGCACTTACATTTCCAGATAAAATGGATGCCAGAATAAGAGCCGGATTGCAAATATCCATTACTATCACAGAAATCCTTTGCGATACCCTATTATCAACCACCTGCTTTTTATATAATAAAATTCCAATTACAACAAGGATTATTATTACTCCCATTTGTTGTAACACAACTGCTGTACTCATTATTATTCCTACTTTTCTAACTATCTTTAATATAAGATAAAATGCAAAATTTAAATATAAGATATAATATGAAACTTAAATATATTACGAAATATAAAACTTAATTATATTACGAAATATAAGTATCAAATATAAACAACAAAAACCAGTTTTTAATTTTTCTGAGCCTTATTTATAAAATTGTTTCCATTCCCAGCTTCTGCACCTGCATCCCCATACTTTCATAAAATTTCTGAGCTGCAGGATTACCATTCCATACATTTAATGTCACATTATAGCAGCCTTCATTTCTCGCAAATTCAAGAACATAATTATAAAGGCTCTGGCCAATATGTTGTCCCCTGAGATTTTCATAAACGCAAAGGTCATCTATATAAAGCGTTTTAATATCCGTAAGCACATTATCTTCCACGTGCTGCTGGAAGATACAAAATGCATATCCCATGGTTTTGTCATTTTCATCTGTTGCCACAAATATAGGTCTTGAATCATCCCCAAAAATTTTATAAAGCTGTTCATCTGTATACTTACGACCTATCTTAAAAAGATCCGGTCTTGCGATATGGTGCACCATATCCACCTGATCAAGAAGCTCCTTCACTTCTTTTATATCATTTGAATTTGCACGTCTTATATTCATATTCTCTTTACTAACTCCAGTCTTAGCACACATTTCAAGTTCCATCATAAACATCTCATAGGCATCATCTTCCCACTTGAGAAGAGGTGCATTCTCCCCTCCTCCATTGGTGCTTCTTCTCATAGCCGCATAAGAAGACTCGCCAAACTCCAGCAAATCCAGCTTGCTTAGAGGCATACCAAGTTCTGTACTTATACTGCAGAATTCCGCCATTGATGTATCTGAATTTTTGGTTTCCAGAAGTCTTTTTCTTAGTTTTTCATCAGCAAGAGCCTTTTCTTTAAGATTTTCTAAAATTTCACCAACATTCATATAATACCTCTTAATTCAAAACCATTCGACTGATAATAATATATTGTCAGACGAACCATACAATAAATTACATAATAAAGAGCAGGAAAACCAGTAGATTTTTACCCTCTTTTTCCCAATAATTGCCTATCCTTTAGCATTAACCCTTAAACTATACTTTTAAGGTCTTCCTCCCTAACACCAATAGCCTGACAAAAATCATCCAGGTCCTTACTATTTCTAACAAGAACCACATCTCTGAATTTCTTGCTATTAATATTTATAAATCCTGCAACCTTTTCACCAGTACATATGCTTGTCTTAAGTGCAGGCTGTTCAACTTCAGGGTCATACTTTATCTCAACCTTTGTTTTCTTCTTGATTCCAAACATAGTAAACCCCCTTACATTTTAGTAAGCATTATAAATCATTTACAAAATATTTTTTATTAGCTACAAACCTAAGTTCTTAGGCACATAGGCTTTAACCCTGACGCCACTATCCAGGTATTCTTCCTCTACCACTTCTCCGTTTTTCTTTATTTCAGCCAGTAAACCCATCTGATTATAAGCAAGAACCATCTCAACTAATTTTCTCTCTTCTCTTAATAAATCATCAAAAGCCTGACAGAGACCCTCAAGTCCAATTTTTTTCTTTGCAGAAATAAGTAATTTCTTACTTGCTCTCTTATCAATAAGCCCTAACAAATCATCAGGATTCTCAATTTTATCTATCTTGTTAAATACAGTAATAATCTTCTTATTTTCGATTTTCAGCATGTCCAGCGTGTCATAAACCACCTTCATTTCAGAAAGCCTGTCTGGACTTGAAGCATCTACCATATGAATTATATAATCCGCGAATCTGGCTTCTTCAAGGGTACTTCTAAATGCATCCACCAGATTATGAGGAAGCTTTCTTATAAATCCAACAGTATCGATAAGTAATACCTTCTGCTTACTACCAGATTCAACATCATCCCTCTCGTCTGAACCAGCATCATTTCCTTGTTTCAGCCCTTTACGAGAATAGGTAAATGCCCTTGTTGTAGTGTCCAATGTAGCAAAAAGCTTATCCTCCGCCAATATATCTGCTCCTGTAAGGGTATTGAGCAGTGTAGACTTACCCACATTGGTATAACCAACTATAGCAAAGATAGGATCATGTCCATTCTCCCTGCCCTTTCTAGTCAGCTCTCTATGTGCAACCACATCATTAAGCTCTCTTCTTAACTGGGCAACTCGATTTCTTATCACACGCCTGTCCTGCTCCAGTTTCTTTTCACCAGGACCCCTTGTTCCAATTCCGCCTCCAAGCCTTGACATAGATATACCTTTACCAGTAAGTCTAGATAATCTATATTGGAGCTGAGCTAGTTCAACCTGTAGTTTTCCTTCTGCAGTTCGGGCATGAGACGCAAAAATATCAAGTATTACCATAGTCCTGTCCATAACCTTAATATCCAGCAGTTTAGCCAGATTATACATCTGAGCAGGACTAAGCTCATCATCAGTAATTATTCCTGTAGCTCCGGTTTCATAAATCATATATTCCAGTTCTTCTATCTTTCCACTGCCAATATATGTAGAAGCATTAAAATGTGGCAGTGTCTGTTTCATTCTTCCGACGACTACAGCCCCCGCCGTTTCAGCAAGCTCTGCCAGTTCATTCAAAGAAGCATCTACATCATAGGAATTACCCTCATCACGAGACGCCGAAATAGAATTTTCATCAACTGCCACAAGTATTACATATTCTTTTTCTTCTTTGTTATCATGCATAAATTAATATCCTTATATAAATAATAGGAAATATAAAAATACTATATACTTTATTCAAGACTATCATTATAAACTGCCCTTACACCACCTACATATTTAGGTCTTCTTCTTGCAGCTATAACCATAGCCTTTCCTATACTTTTATGTTCAAGTCTAAGGGGAACTACAACTGGATGAATATGCATTCCTATAAGAACCCCGCCTATATCCATACCAGCATCAGCCTTTGCCTCTATAGATTCAACCATAACAGGGTCACTAAAATTCTTATAAGCCTCTACCGCAAATGCACCTCCAGCATGAGGCTGAGGAATTACATTTACCTCCTCAAATCCATATCTTTCGGCTACCTCTCTTTCCACCAATAGTGCTCTATTTAAATGTTCACAGCACTGTACCGCAAGCCTTATACCTCTTTTCTTCAGCTCTTCGCAAACGACTTTATAGATTATACCGGCCGCATCCGCACTCGATGCCGTTCCCATATGTTCTCCTATGGTTTCACTAGATGAACATCCTATTATAAAAAGCTGTCCCTTCTTAAGCTCCGCCTTCTCTGCCACTTCGGATATTACTGCCACCGCATCTTCCTCTATCTGTCTCATTATGTCCATTCTTCGTTAAATCCTCACATCACAAATTATTATTACTGCGCAGCTGATTCGATAATATATTTCATCATCGTATACAATGTATAAGAACCAAATGCTACTAGCAACAGTTCCAATATGGCTATAAAAACAAATGCAAAGCCTCCCCAATCCATTTGATATACGACAAAGCCCTGCATCAGCCATATACACGCCACTACCACATGAACAATAATCTGAAATGTTATATCTGTCAAGCCATGAAATACACTAATCATAATAACCGCAGATATTATCACTTCCAGCACCCCCCAAAGCTGTAAATATTTTCACAATAAGCCCACTTCTTTTGTTATTCACCCCCACATACTTGAAAAATCATCTCATATTTTCCACTTACTCGTCAGATATTCAAGAAATGCAGTACATCCCTGGACCACATCTCTATAAGTTGCTTCAAAATCCCTTGTATACCATGGATCAGCCACACCCCTTGGATTATCCGTAAAATCTAAAAGCAGATAAATCTTCTTATCCGGGTCACCCCCTAAAATCTTCGGCATCCATCTCGCGTTCAGATCATCCATACCGATAATATAATCGAAGATTTCATAGTCCTGACGGGTAAGCAGCTGAGCCCGTTTTCCTTCACAGGATATACCGTGCTCCGCAAGCTTAGCCTTTGCAGGAGGATAAACCGGATTACCATGTCCATTCCATATTTCATCCGTATGAGTTGCTCTGGATTCAATATGAAAATTCGATTCCAGCCCAGCTTTTTTTACCATATCTTTAAAAACAAATTCTGCCATCGGGGACCTGCAGATATTGCCCCAGCATACAAACAGTACTCTTATCATATAATCTTTCTCTCCTGTAAAATGTATATCTTCACTTCATTTCAAAAGGTGCAAACAGGGTGCAAATCAACGCTGTAGCATCCTTCAAACCAAGTATTTATGTGGCTTTATGATAATAGGCTGGTATCCTGCCGTGGCAGACAAATAGTACTTTTATCATTAGCTATTTTCCTCGTTTTTCCTTGATTTATAAGGAGTTTTACAACAGATTTACAACACATATTTTTGCAAATATTGGCAAATATCAGCATATTTTTGCTGGCAAAAGGTGCACAAAAAGGTGCAAATCCCATTCGCGTGCACCTCGTGTTTTGAGAATATATATCTACGGATTGACTACCGCTAAAACATTTCTCATCAAATTGCCTGCACCGAAGATAATCTTTCCATCTCGTTTTGAGCATCTTCAAAATTCACATGCGTATATGTATTAAGTGTAACACTTATATCAGCATGTCCCATAATGTACTGAAGTGTCTTAGGATTCATTCCTGACTTTGCCATCTTGCTGCAGAAGGTATGTCTACATACATGCGGAGTGACGCACGGCATCTGTACCTTGTAAATGCTATTGTACTTTTCTCTGATATGCTGCATATACTTCTCCCAATGAAGAGCAACCATAGGCATATCATTCTTATCAAGACATAAGAATCCAACTATACCATCAACCATCGGCTCCACTTTAGGATTTTCTCTGTTAGAAATAATATTCTTAAAACACTCTGCAACTTCCTTGGTCATTGGAACAAACCTAGTTCCACTTTCAGTTTTAGGTTTTTCTATGATGTACTCCATATTACTCGATCTCTGAAGTTTTCTTTCAACATTGATTCTCATTTTCTTAAAATCAATATCCTTTATAGCAAGGCCACAGAATTCAGAGATTCTAAGTCCTGTATTAAACAGTATGTAGATAGCATCATAGTATCTGCAAAAATGTGCATCCTCCTTAATAAACTTTAATAAGTCCCTTTCCTGCTTTCTTGTGATAGCCTCTCTGGTAACACTGTCATTGACCACCACAGAACTCAGTTCAAATGCAAATGGATTCTTTCGTATCAGATCATCATTAAGAGCCATTTCAAATGCCGGTCTCAAAACTCCTCTTATAGAATGGATTGAACTGTATCCTCTACCATCCTTCTTCTGAAGCTTG
>JAILGP010000227.1 GCA_024696635.1 Eubacterium sp.
TAAAACAAACAAATAAATGTTCCTAAAACTCCTGTTTTTAATAGAAATTCTTCGTGATTATAATAAAACTGTTCTCTTTGTTTTTGCATATCTACACGCCAGCAATAAACGGTAAAAAGAAACACCATATAAGGAATATATCGTAAAACATCAGCCAAAAAAGCTCCAGTATAATATATCATGTCATCATTTGAACTATTGTTTTTATTTTTCTTTTTAGATAAATAACTAAACCTAAAAATTTCAGGATCAGCAAACATCCACAATATTCCTGAACAAATAAGAATAATTGCTATATACTTATTTGGATAAAATTGTAATGCAATAAACGATAACACTACATTAACCATTAAGGATGTAACATATTCTATACTTATAAATCCTAAAACAACAATTATTATTGATGCAATTAAGAAAGAAGAATAATTATTTAATACCAACTGTCTTAATGGATTGGTTTTATCAATTTTATCACTAATAGCATAAAGCATAACTCCAAAAAAATTTAAAGAAAAAATATATGCAGTTATAATAAGCAAATATGTTGCTCCAGTATTAGAATCTTTTCTTTTTGACATTCAAATTCACCTCTTTTCTATCTAAATCTACATATTATGATTCGAAATAATCTAAAACTATATCGCCTTTCGCATTCCACATAAATCAACTATTAGTTTTTCCTTTTCTAACCTCGTCTATGTATTGATTAATCTTATCCATCGTTAATTCTGGATTATTATGTTCTAGGTCATATTTTCTTTGTCTTTCCCACATTTCTTTCCATGTCATAACATCATCTTCTTTTTCCAATTCCTCTGCGGTAATATCCCCAAACGTTTCGACCTTTATAAGTGTATCTCGGTTTATCCCCTGCCATCCACATCTTCCGACTGCACCTGCTTTTGCCTCTTCAAGCGTACGATAGGATCTGATAAATTCGCCTTTGTCATTAACTCCATAACTTCCAAAAGTTTCATAATCCTTTTCATCCTCTTCACCCGAATACTTTTTCAAAGGTTCCGGATAACGAAGTAATCCTTTTATTTCAAAGAACCTTTCCATAAAGAGATTATAGGCTTCAATACGGGCATCAGACCTTATATGCATAGGTTCTAATTCCTCTAGTTGATACTCTATAGTCCACTTACAACAATACAGCTTACCAGATCTATTCTTACAAAAGACAAGACTGTATAACCCCTCAACACCATTACTAATCATATTGTTAGGATAGTATTCTTTCCATATTAGGTCAGACGGTTTTATTGCAATCCTTGAAAGTTCTGAACTGTTCAGTCTATCTATTTCATATTGTTCAACCCCATTATTCCAATCTTCTGTCAAGGCATCCAGAATCTTATCTTCGTCTGGATAGGGGGTACATGCATCATATATCCCTCTTGATAGCATTTTAGTACACTCCTTACATTTAATGATGTAATCAATTTCTCCCATTCCAGCAAGCCCATGTAATTCAACTTTTCCTCCGCAAGAACATGGTTTTATTCTGTTATATAAATCTGATACAGCTTCTATCGTTTGATATCCACTCAAATGCCCCTTTATATCCTCAAACATTTCATGATAATATACCTTAGGAATCTGAATACCTTTCTCCTTGTATGCCTTTTCCACAAACGATATAACAGATGTATTTCCAAGTTTGGATTTATCATAAGCAACCAGATGATTAAAATATTCTGTTAGTCGGCATTTCTCATCTTCATCATATGACACATAATCGATTACCTTTCGGCATATATCCTCCATGTTATTATCTAACAAATCCAATATATCGTTTATCTTTTCCTTATCCTCTCTAAACCCAAGATAATCTTTTATAAACCATTTGCCTCCTTCTTTATAGAGGCCTCTGATTGTCGTGGCATTAACTCCAATATTGAACCAATCTATATCAAACTCCCCAAGTGTTCTCTCAAGACACCTAAGATAATCACCATTTGTCAGTTCTTTTTTCATAAGCCTTCTCCTAATGTACCCTTATTATCCACTCTACTTTTTTTCTTCCTCTTTTTTTTATGATATCACAGCTACCATTCCATGTCATTCAACTCGTAGTTGATTTTTTCATCATTTTATACTTTATAACTCCATATATTCGATATTATATTCACCTTTTTTATCAGTCGTAATAATTAAGCTAAATATCCCCGCATCAACAATAACACTCTGTTCTTTACTGTTATTATTAAAATGAATGTCAGAATGATATTTGCCCCACTCTAATGATTCTGACTCAAATTTGTCATCTATTAGATCAATTAATTCATCTGTTTTCTTATTTCGTGTAGGCAAATTCATAGCTTGATAACTGAGCATTTTCTGTTCATATGTTATATAACTTGCAATATTAGCCTTTTTAAAATAATTTGCAACCACTTCAGCTGCTATAAACATCTCTGCATTCTTTACATCATAAGAATTAAGGTTAGGTCTTTTATTATTCATATACTTTTTCTCCTTTAATAATTATTATTTTTTCGCTTCTTACAGGCAGTCAGTCTGTCTCCACTCTGTCAGCAGTCAGTACCTGACAGTATCTGTTGAAGCGATTCTTTATTGCCCCATCAACTGGGCAAACATACAAAAAAGCACCATATCTAAAGATTTTGGGCAGACTCCGAGCCGGAATCCTTTAATAATTACCAAAATATTTAGATATGGTGCTTTTCACACCACTTTTACTTCGTATATTCTACAACGTCTTAAGCTAAAAAACAACACAACTGGCAGTATATATTAGCACCTGTTCGCGCTACGTCTATTGTTTTATTTATCACACCTTATCCTCCCTATCATATATTTACTGCTTCACCTATTCTTTACTATGCCACACCCCTTCCAAACGCTTCTGGATGTAATAAACTCTATTATAAAAATGATAAGACAAACAGAAAGAATACTTACAATCTTTATTGTCATGATATTATCAGCAAACGCACCATTCATGTAAGAACCCATAAGTACTGTCGCAATCAAAACTAAAACGCATATAAAGCTTGTAATTACACAAGGCTTATATAATACTTTTTCTATTTTATCTGGTATAAAATACAGAATTCTTCCTGGGGCAGTAATTTTACACATTTTGTAAAAGAATACAAATGATAATACAAACAATACAATAAGTCCTAATAAAACGAGAGTAGGATATGAATTTTCAGTATAGTAAAAAATATAATCATAATTCCTATGTAATATCATTCCTAGTATCAAATAAAAGAACATAAATGCAATAGGACTTGACGCTCCAATAAATAAAACTTGTGATAATTTACTGTTATACAAAATGTATAATATAGAAATAATCGAATATAAAGCAACTAAAAATAATATAATCTTGCTTGGATAAACA
>JAILGP010000228.1 GCA_024696635.1 Eubacterium sp.
GTATGCATTACCATAGATGGAGAAAGTTGCATATATGAGCCGGGAGAAGAATTTAGAATAATGCCGAATGTCCTGCATGAGATAAAACCTGTGGATGAGAAACCTTATTCTATGATGGTTATGTGTATCAAGACTGATGCGGTTGTGGATGATGATAATCTGAAGGAACTACAGGATACCATTATGGAAAGACCGGAGAATATATACCTTATTGAGGAAATGGCGGATGACACTCAGGTCAGCCCATACCATATGATACGGAAGTTTAAGAAAGCATTTGGTCTGACCCCGCATCAATTTCAGATACAGTGCAAGGTCAGAAAAGCTCAGAAACTGCTTGAAACAAACAAAAGCATCCCTGAAGTGGCTTATGAAGCGGGTTTTTGCGATCAAAGCCACTTGGACAGATGCTTTCAGAAGATAGTTGGTATGACACCTAGTCAATATCAGAATGCGTTAGAAAATGATAATTAACAAAGTGCAGGGAAAAACTTGGCAAACAGATATAATCCGTCTTTTCCTGCATGAACTTCATGGTGAATGGCTTTGGGCATTATAGATATGACCCCGGGTTCATAAACAAGTTCGTGACCATCATTGATACAGGTGCCATCGCCGGCAATCACTTCATGGGTTTCCAACTGAGTTTCATGAATGTGATCAAGAATGCTCTTGTTAGGAGCAATCCGGACAAGATGATAACTATACTCGCCATTTGTATCCTTTGAGGTAATGATGTGTTTCAATTCAACACCTTCAAATACCGGATGTTTTGACCAATTGATATCGGCGAATGAAATGGTTTTGTCCGGAAGACGCAACTGCCCATTGTTAAAGAATTCAAATACTTCAAGATTCATGTTAGTGTTCTCCTTTCGTTTTATGTTGTGATGATAGCAAAAGGAGTTTTTTTTGAATTGGATAAAATTGCTATTGAATAATAACATTTTGAGAATGGATTATTATTTCATAGCATAGAGGCAATCATAGCTTTTAGACTCTTTAAGTAATAAAAAAAGCAATTTCAATAGGTGGTGACAGTGATACGATAGCATGCATGACGGGTGGAATAGATGAATGTTAATCATTAGACTATTATATGTCTTTTTATTTTGCAAATAATTGGGTTATATGATACTATTCTGTGTTAGATAAATTTAACGTATACATAAATTTTTATATGAGGTGAATGCGTATGAAAACATCAGAGCAGTATAAGAATCTAACTATAAGTGAATTTACAAAGGCTGCAGATAAATACGAGACAGACAATGCAGGTATTTATGAGATATGTCGAGAGGATTACCCATATATAGCTGAGGAACTATCAAAAGAAGAGTATACCGATTTACTTGATTGTGGATGTGGAACCGGTCCTATGATTTCTCTACTATATGAAAATGATACTACAAAGAATTATACAGGTTTGGATATCACACCTAAAATGATTGAGGTTGCTAATTCCAAGAATCTGAAGGGCGTGAGATTTGTTGTTGGAGACTGCGAGAATATACCATTTGAAGATAATAACTTCGATGTGATCATATGTTCGAATAGTTTCCATCATTATCCTAATCCACAGAGCTTTTTTAATAGCGTAAACAGAGTACTTAGACCAGGTGGAAGGCTGATATTGCAGGATTATACAGCTCCAAAGGCTGTCCTATGGCTGATGAATCATACTGAAATGCCATTGGCGAATCTTATTGGGCATGGAGATGTGGCAGCATATTCTCTGGAACAGGTAAGAGGTTTCTGTCAAAATGCGGGCTTATTGGTAGAAAAACTGGAAAGAGGCAGGAAGTTCCGGCTTCATCTTGTTGCCAGGAAAAGAGGAAAGTGAAATTATCAGATTATAATTTTGAAAAGGATGTGATGTTATGTTTTGGGATAAAGTATCAGGTATATATGACTTGTATCAATTGTTGAATTTAAAGGCTAATAATGGTGCAGCAGCAATATGTGCATCTTTTTTATCAAGAGAAGATGTGGTTTTGGAATGTGCCTGTGGTACAGGAATAATGACTAAAATTATAGCTCCTCATTGTAAAAAGCTGGTTGCAACAGACTTTTCAAGGAAAATGCTTCATAGAGCAAAAAACAAATTAAGTAAATATCAAAATATTCGTTTTCGATATGCAGATATAACTGAATTAAAGTGCAAGGATGCCTGTTTTGATAAAGCTATAGCGGCTAATGTGATTCATTTATTGGATGATCCTGATAAAGCATTGTCAGAACTTTATAGAGTTGTGAAGCCTGGTGGAAAAATATTGATTCCAACATATTTATCTAAAAAAACAAACTCATTAGAAAGGATTACGAAAATTTTTAATAAGATGGGTGCCAATTTTAAAAATGAATTTGATATTAACACGTATCAGCAATTCTTCGAGGATAGAGGGATTGTGGCGGAATATCATGTAGCAAGAGGATTAATTAGTTGCTGTGTGGCAGTTATAAGAGTTTGAAAAAATGTTTTACGAATTAGGAGAAGTTGAACGAGTTCGCTATGGTAGATGAATGTTAATCATTAGACTATGATATGTCTTTTTTAATTGTGTTATAATACTTATCTAAGGCTTGAGTAATTAACTGCTATGAATAATTGAGAGGAAAACTAAAATGAGTAGAGAATATGCTGAAAAAATATTAGACCTTATAGATAAGTCACCTACGGCATTTCATGTTATTGAGAATGCCAAGGCCATACTTGACTTGGGGGGCTTTGTAGGACTTAAGGAGTCTGAAGTATGGAAGCTTCAGGAGGGTGGTAAGTATTATGTGACAAGAAATGATTCGTCTTTTATAGCATTTACCATTCCAAAGTCTGATTATAAGGGCTATAGGATTATGGCAAGTCACAGTGATTCTCCATGTCCCAAGCTTAAGGAAAATCCGGAAAAACGTGATGCGGATTATGTGAGACTTAATGTTGAAAAATATGGAGGTATGCTACTTGCACCCTGGTTTGATAGACCACTTTCTCTTGCAGGAAGAATACTTGCTAAAGATGATAAGGCTGAAGGTGGAATCAGATCTATACTGGTTAATCTGAAAAGGGATGTGGCGGTGATTCCTTCTCTTGCTATACATATGAATAGAGAAGCAAACTCTGGATATTCATATAGCTTTCAGAAGGATATGCTTCCTATTGTCAGTGCTGTCAGAGCTTCAAAGAAAGATGAAAAGAAAGATGAAAATAAAACTGAAAATAAAACTGAAAGCTTAATGTCTTTGGTTGCTGAGGAAGCTGGTATCTCCGAGGATAGTATATTGGGAAATGACCTCTTCTTATATGTAAGTGAGAAGGGTAAAGTATGGGGAGTAAATGATGAATTTATTGCCTCCTCCAGACTGGATGACCAGGAGTGTGTATGGTGCACCCTTGACGGTTTCCTTGATACTGCCAAGGCTTTAAAGGGTGAAGCTTCAGAGTATGTGAATATGTTATGTGTATTCGATAATGAAGAGGTTGGTTCAAGAACTAAGCAGGGAGCCGACTCAAACTTTCTGGAGAGTCTTATAGAAAGAATAAATGATAATCTTGGCAGAAGTAGAGAAGACTATTATACAGCTTACGCTAACAGCTTTATGATATCAGCAGATAATGCCCACGCATTTCATCCTGCCCATCCAGATAAGTATGATCCGGTTCAGAGTTCAAAGATGAATGAAGGCATTGTACTTAAGTTCAGTGCAAGACAGTCCTATACAACTGATGCGGTGTCAGCTGCATATGTGAAGAAAATCTGTGAGGATGCCGGTATCCCATATCAGGTATTTGTTAATCATTCAGATGAGCCGGGAGGAAGTACTTTAGGTAACATTTCTAACTCTCATGTATCTATCAATACTGCAGATATAGGACTTGCTCAGCTTGCCATGCATTCATCCTATGAGACTGCGGGTGCAGAGGATGTGGAAGCACTTAGAGAGTTTGCGACTGCATTTTATAATGCATAATTTATTTACTATTCACGACAATTATTTAACCCTTTACAACTGAATTTCCGTATTAGCTCATCTCTTGTTGTAATATTCAATCATCAAAGAAATAAATTGCAGAGTAATTGAACTTTTGAACTAAATATGCTTGGTAAGTTAAAATGCAATGATTCATAGAGAGAGGATATTAAAATGATAAATGTTAAGGGATGCAGCGTAACAATAATTAGTGATTTTTTAATGAGAAGTTTTAATAGTGAAAAAATACAGATAGAGGATAGCCTGAAAGAAAGTCTTACTCTTGATATGTTAAGAAGCTATGTAACTGAGGCAAATTCAGATTTTGTAAAATATGACGGACAGGTAGATAAAGGAAGGCGTGCAGGACAGATTTATGCTATCATAAAAAAGATTGATAAGCAGAAGAAGCTGATTGGTATTGCAGTTATAAAGAGGGTACCTGGAGCTCCTTCTACAAAGAAAGGACTTGAACGTATATTTGAAGATACCACAGATTCTTATGTGGTTACAGAAAAGTATTTTGCTTGTGGTTTTGAAAAGGAAGAAGAGTATTTTGACCAGTGTCTTATAAATCATTTCAAAGAAACGATTGGTTTAGGAATGATTAAAGAGGCAGAGTATTTTGATAAATATATTGTTCAGGAAGATAAAAAGACAATTTGTGTTTATACAATCGGGAAAGTATCATTTTTTATTCTAATGACCCTTATATGGGGAACTGCTTTTCATAATATGGCCTTAGGAATTGTTTATGCAATGCTATTTTCTACATGCTTTACAACAGTTACTTCCAGAGTAAAATCTAAGGAACTTGATATGGGTGGATGCTGATGCAGCGTCCATCCTTTTTTGATTAAATATCAAGTATCCATTTTTGATTAAATATCAAGTATTGTATTAAGGAGTTGAAAATATTAGAATTATAATGTTTCTGTTGTAATGTTGTAGAAACGTATTTAAGGGAGTTTATAATATGGTTTTATCTAGATGTGGAATGAGATGTGATTTATGCCTGGTATATCGTCCTAATGTTGAAAAGGAAGACAGGCGTGCTGAGATAGTAGAGGTTTTTAAAAAGATATTTGATTCTTTTGAAGGGGATCCGGAAACCATTATCTGTGATGGCTGTACCTGTCAAAAGGAAGATCCTATATTGCTTGACCCGGAATGTCAGGCAAGAAAATGTGTCATAGAAAAGGGCATTTTGCACTGTGGATATTGCGATAATTTTCCCTGTTCAAAATTCCCTGCCGAACCTTCCGATGAAGTATTAAAGCAGAAAATTGATGTTGAAGGACTGTGGACCTGGGAGGAAAATGCCCTCTTAGAGGCTTATCAATGTAAGAAGAATATGGAAGAATTCAAGAAATGCTTTGTGGAGGGGGATGGTTATGATAAAATAATATTATGATGAGATTTTGCTGGAGAATCAGTGATTAGCCGAACTTGAATTTATCGGAAGTTTACCAGAGGGACAGTCCTGTGGAAAATTTGATGAAATAGTAAATGTAGGTGAGATATATGGTTAAAAAGCAATATACAATGAAAACTGCATATATTACAGCAGCCATTATCTTTGTAGTAATGTTATTATTACAGGCCTTTATTTTGTTTTGGGATAATACAAGAGAAGCGAAGAATACTACAAATGCTTATCTTAGGCAGACTGAAATAATTATTGAACGGTCTTCTTATGAGGGGGATTTTCTTTTGTCGTCCCTTAAGGAGGATTATACGGTTCTTGCCAAGGCAGTATCTTATTATTTAGACCACAGTTCTAAGACGGATGCGGCTTATGATGAGGAGGAACTTAATACTATTTGCGCCTTGCTGTCCATTGATGAAATCCATATTTTCGATGAGAGTGGGAAAATCGTATCCAGTACCATACCGGATTATGTGGGGTATACCCTTGATTCTGGTGATCAGATAAGGTATTTCCTGCCTATGCTGGATGATAAATCTCTTACCATGTGTCAGGATGTTACTCCAAATACGGCTGAGGGCAGGCCCATGGTTTATGCCATGACCTGGAATGAAAGCGGGACCCAAATGGTACAGGTGGGAATCAAGCCGGTCAGGCTTATGGAGGAATTGGAAGCCACTAGTGTACAGTCGACATTAGATGACATTTCCCTGGATCATAATATGACTATTGTAGTTGCCGATGCATCTACATTTGAAGTTCTTGCAGCTAAAAACAGGTCCTATATAGGGAAGGGGTTAAATACTATCGCAAATGTTACGACCTCCGAAAAAAATAACTGCTTTCATAAAGGGGTAAAGCTGGAGGACCAGTCGGGATATTATTATTGCAGCACTGGCTTTACTGAGGAATATTTTATATGTGTTTTTATGGACTATGATTATTTTGCAACAAGGACCATAGAAACCATTCTTCTTGTTTTATTTTACCTGTTAATTGCATTTCTCGTTATCATGATTGTAATCAGGCGTCTTCTGTCAACCCGCCAGGAGAATTATAGACATTTGCAGGTTTTCGAGTCTATGTCGGAGATTTATTATAGCCTTCATCTGGTGGATCTGAAGAAGAATTCGGTAATGGAATATTCCTCTAAAAATCATGTCAAGAAGGTTTTGGTCGAGAGCCAGAGTGGCAAGGCTGATGAGATAATGGTTGGGATTATGAAGGCTACCATGAGCGACGAATATCTGGAACGGGGCTTGGAATTTTCGGATATGACAACTGTCGCTGAACGAATGAAGGATAAAAAAATCATTTCCATGGAGCTTCTTGGTAAAAATGTTGGCTGGATTCGTATGTCATTTATCACCTTTGAGGCGGTGGATGGTATTCCTACCAAAATTATCATTGCTACCCAGATTATAGATGAAGAAAAGAAAATGGCAGAGAGCCTCTATGAAAAATCCTATGTGGATGAGCTTACCAGATGCTTCAATAGAAGAGCCTATAATTCCGATATTATTACATATAGGGAAAATCCGGAGGATAAGGATTTGGTCTATATTTCTTTTGATGTAAATGGTCTGAAAACGGTGAATGATGATCTTGGTCACGAGGCGGGGGATGAGCTGCTTATAGGAGCGTCCCAGTGTATGAATCATGCCTTTTCAAAGCACGGAAAAATATACCGAAATGGTGGCGATGAATTTATCGGTCTTATTCACGCAGACAGCGATTTGATGAAGATGCTGTGTCAGGATTTTAATGATCAGCTTAAGTCTTGGAAAGGTAAAATGATAAATAGCATTTCTGTTTCCTATGGATATGTTTTCTGCGACCAAGAAGAGGGCAGGACCATAGATGAAATCGCTGACCTGGCCGATAAGCGAATGTACCAGGCCAAAGCCGACTACTATAAAGAAAAAGGAATCGAGCGAAGGCGCACATAATTTACCAAAAGGGTTTGACCCCTTTGGCAAAAAATTAGTACAAAATCGAATGATAAATTGTAGTAATATGGCAATTTATTATATTTTAAGTTTATAGTATAATGGAAATGTAATAGATGGAGAAAGGATTATAAAAAACAGAATAAAAGATGTTTTGTTGCAGGAGGATATAGACTATGAGCAGAGTTAAAAATATTTGCCTTCTGACCAATATGTTGGACGAAACTCACGGAAGACAGGTGTGTAAAGGAGTATTTGCTCAGTGTAAAAAATATGGATATAGTGTTTCTGTTTTTGCATCTTTGAATGAATTTGATATATTTGAGAAGGAAATCCTGGAAGGGGAAAAAATAGTTTATAAGATTCCGGATTTTTCTCGTTTTGATGGTATTGTAGTCGACAGCGTTTCTTTTTTGGGGGGTATTGGAAAAAGGATTGAAGATGATATTTATCAGGATATCATGGATTCAGGCGTACCAAGTGTATGTATAAGTGCACCGGTACAGGGCATTCACACTATAGAAAATAGTAACGAAGAGGCTTTACGTGTGATTTGCCGTCATGTTGTGGAAGAACATAAATGTAAAAAAATCTGTATTTTAACTGGAACTAAGGGCAATTCAGAGGCAGAGAATCGTCTTCTGGTATTGGTGGACGAATTAGAAAAATTAGGTATTGAAACCCCAGAGGAATATAAAATCTATGGGGATTTTTGGTATGTAAGCGGAGAGAAGCTGGCTGATGACATAGTAGAAGGAAGGATTGAAAAGCCTGATGCTATTATAGCTGCCAGTGATCATATGGCCCTTGGAGTAATACAAAGATTCACATCTTTAGGTGTAAATGTACCGGATGATATTATTGTTGTGGGCTTTGATCTGACAGAGCTTGGAATGATGGATAAGATACCGGTAACATCGATCAAATCTAATTTTGCTGAGTGTGCTGCAAATGCTATCGATTACCTGGTTGGAAAGATTGATCCGGGTAAAGAGATATGTCCATATGTTGCAGATTATAAGAGTATGCTTCATATAGGTAAAAGCTGTGGCTGTCATTATGAATTTAGAAATACCATGGATGATATCACTACTCTTATTTATAGAACTCATCATAATTTTTCACAGGTTGAAAAAGAAAATAGAGTTGATATTGGACTACTTATGGAGAGTTTCATATTTGAACATTTGACTGGTTCGGATACACCAGAAAAATGTATCGAAAATATTTATGAAACAGCATATATTATTCTTCCATTTGTGGATTTCTATCTTTGTCTAAGAGAGGACTGGATGGAAAATGAAATGAATATGTATCACGATTATCCGGATACCATGAAAATGGTATTGCGTCGTTCTAGTAATGAAAATTTGGATTTTTCTTCTGAGGAAGAGCCTGTTGTTTTCGACAGCTCACTGATGTTACCACAAATGTTTGATGAGGATGCAAGGCCGCTTGTTTATTACTATTCTCCTATACATTTTGGAAGTAATGGCTTTGGCTATGCTGTGCTTTGTTGTGAACTTGAAGATAATAAAAAGTTTAATCTGGTTTATAGAAACTGGCTTAGATTTGTCGATAATGCTCTTGAAATGACCCGGGCTAAGCAGGCTCTTGCGGAGCTTTCGGTTAGAGATAAGATGACTGGTCTTTATAACCGACGTGGAATGATGATCATTGTTGAAAATATGCAGAAGCAGATTACCGAGAATAAGAAAATGTTTATTGGTGTAATCGATATGGATGATCTTAAGGGTATCAACGACAACTACGGACATAACGAAGGTGACCGGGCTATTATTTGGTTAAGTCAGGCTGTGAAAGCATTTTCCAGGGAAAATGAAATCTGTGTCAGGGCTGGTGGCGATGAGTTCTACATTATTGGCCTTGGAGATTATGATGATTTCGATGTCGATGCTGAAAGTGAACGCTTCAATAACATTTTAAAAGAAATAACCTCTGAAAATGATAAAGATTACAGACTCAAGGCTAGTATTGGATTTGCCATAGGCGATAAGGGCGACGCCAATAGCTTCGAGGCGATTCTTTCCCAGGCCGACGCCAATATGTATACCTGCAAGCAGAAACATAAGCTTTCCAGGAAAAAACCGGCGAACCTATCTCAAAACAGAGGTTCATCTGATTCGGTGGGAATAAACGCCCGAACCAAACAAGGTTGATTTACCCAAATTTACCAAAAGGGTCAGACCCCAATGGCAAATTAGATTGTACGCAATTGAATTTACCAAAAGGGTCAGACCCCTTTGGCAAAAAATGTAAAGGAGAGGTATTAGAAAGTGAAAAAGATTATAGCATTTGTATTAAGTATGGCTTTATTTGTGACAATGGCTGGATGCGGAACGACTTCCCCAAAGGAGGCGGATCAAAATGCATCTTCAGAGGCTGCAAATGTTGAAATCAATCCTGCTCTCATAAAGTCTGTGACTATTTATTGGGCGGATTTTGAATCGGGTGAATGGAACGAGCAGGAAAAATGGGAATATTCATATGAAAATAATTATCCCGTGTCCAAGGTTATATCCTATCCAGGTGTAGATGAGAAGACTGAGATTAAATTTGAATATACCTTTGAAGGGGAAAATCCAGTTTCTATGGTTAAGTATGAAAATGGAACTAAGACCTATACTTCAGAATACGTGAATGGAAGACTTTCTGTTAAAAGCCAGTATTTTGAGGATGGGGTTAGTACAAGACATCAGATTTATTCTTATGGAAATAATGATGATTTCTTTACTTCCATTCTTCATTCTTCACATGTGGCTGATGTTGAACCTGATATGCCTTATTACAACACTGAGGAAATTGATACTATCATGGTGACAAGTGAAAATGGCCTGCTTAAGAAAACTGTAAATGATGGTCTCTACACTAACTGGCTTGATGGAGAGGACAGAGAATGGATGAGATTTAATGGAACCTATACAGTAAATTATGATGCTATGGGAATTGTAAATACTACTGAATGCACCTACAGGGATGAACAGGTGCCGGTTAATTATATATTCGATGTGACAGTAGCTGACGGCAGGGTTACTGAGGCTATAAGAAAGAGTGCCCAGCAGGGAAGCACTGAGGAAATAAATGAGTGCAAGGTGGTTTTTGAGTACACGGATATGGCCATAGATGCCGGAAGATATTCAAGAATGATAAATGATCATATTATGCCTGATGGCAACAGTTTTTATTATTATAACTGGTACTAGAATCAGAATACTTTATTCGGAAAAGATGGAGTTCTTACTTCATCTTTTTTTATGGGAAATGTATTTGCCTGGCAATGCAATTAAAATGTATTAAATCACCAAAGTATAATTTGCTAATTATTTATATTTTACATAAAAACTTCTAAATCAAATGGTACCTGTTAGTTATACTTAAAATATATAATATATGTTTTACTGAACCCTTTTTTATGTTATATTATTGGGGTTACTGTATTTTTAGAAGTTTTATAAAATTTTTACAAGTACATATTAGAGGAGTTAGTATGGGAATATTTGAACTATTACTTTTGGCTGTTGGACTTGCCATGGATGCTTTTGCGGTATCTATATGTAAAGGGCTTTCGGTAAAAAAACTGACATTGAAGGAATGCTTGACTTGTGGTACATGGTTCGGTCTCTTTCAGGGAATGATGCCCTTTATAGGATATCTGGTAGGATCTCGATTTGAAAAATGGATCAACATCGTGGCGCCTTGGGTGGCATTTACCCTCCTTAGTATAATAGGAATAAATATGATCCGCGAGGCCTTTTCCGATGAGGAGGAAGAGGAGAAGGATGACTTTGGCGTAAAGACAATGTTTATGATGGCGGTGGCTACCAGCATTGATGCACTTGCCGTGGGAATTACATTTGTCGCTGTACCAGTAAAGGTTTTTGAGGCGGGCAAGCTTCAAAATACCATATTAGCCGTTATTGTAATCGGTGTAGTTACATTTATTATTTCAGCATTTGGTGTTAAAATTGGAAATGTATTCGGTACCCGTTATAGAGCGGGTTCGGAGGTGATGGGTGGTACGATCCTGATTTTTATCGGACTCAAGACCCTGATCGGTTTCCTTGACAAGTCGGATGCCATGAGTGATTCGGATACGGTGTTTGGAATGCTGATTCCTCTTATTGGAACGGTGCTGGGCGCTGCATCTGTTTATATTCAAAAATGGAAGCTTTCTGACAGGCTGCGTGTTCTCATGGCCGGGGCAAGCTCGGGTATTATGTTTTCGGCGGCTGTCTGGGGAATGCTTGAACCTGCGGCTACCGGATTCAGCACTGGAGGAAATCGTGCGGTGATTCCTGTGTTTATATGTTTTTGTATTGGGGTGGCAGTTCAGTTCGCTCTGGATAGTCTGGTTCCACATACGCATGCATTTGTGGAAATCACGGAAGGACCAAAGTCAAATCTTAAGATTGAAACCAGGATGATGCTTACTGAGGTTATTCACCATATTCCAGAGGGACTTGCTCTTGGAGCTATCTATGCGGCACATTTTATGCAGACAAAATTCATACCTGCATCCACAGCCTTATTTCTGGCAATTGCAATCGCTGTCCAGAATTTCCCGGAGGCTATGTTCGTCTCCATGCCTGTTAAGGAAAAGGGAAATGGTAAAGGTAAAGCCTTTTTCATGGGAGTTATTTCCGGTGTTCCAATTCCCTTGGCTGCAGTATTTGTATTGATAATGATTATATTATTCCCGACCATTCTCCCATACGTTATGGCTATGGCTGGCGGGGCTATGATTTATTCAATAGTAGAAGAAATTCCGCTTATGGTTGGTGAAAAAGATAACGATGGCGGTGCATTTTCTTTTGTCATCGGATTCTCAATCATAATGTTACTGATTTTCACAAGATAATTTACCAAAAGGGTCAGACCTCTTTGGCAAATTTTGGAAGGAGTTTTAAATGGGACTTTTTAAGATTATAGATATAAGTGAAGCTGATTTTGGTTGTGAGGAGCGCCCGGATGGACCATATGCCTTGCTTAAGCTTGAGGACCAAAAGAGTATTGAGGTTTCAGAGAGATGGATATCTCAAAATGGAATCGAAGAGGGAAAGTACGTCTGGATTGATGAATCTGGAAATGTTATGAAAGCCATTAAGGTTGTGGCTGCCATTATCGTTGCGGATAAAAATGATCAAAAGATGCTTTTTTCAACCCAGAGGGGCTATGGAGAATTCAAGGATGGCTGGGAGTTTCCCGGAGGCAAGGTTGAGGAGGGCGAAAGTCCTGAGCAGGCTATAGTTCGTGAAATAAAGGAGGAGCTTGATACCTTGATCAAGGTAGAAAAATTTATAGATAAGATAGAATATGATTATCCTGATTTTCATCTTTCGATGGATTGTTTCCTGTGCAGCATACTAGAGGGTAATCTTGTTCTTAAGGAACATGAAGCGGCAAAATGGCTCAGTAAAGAGGACATAGATAGTGTTGATTGGCTGCCGGCTGATGTGACCATAGTTGAAAAGGTGAGAGAATATTTATAGATAAGTATATGTAATTGGTTTAAGTAATTAAATAAGAGTTTTAAATATCTAATATATTGATGATTTTTTTTGCAATACAAAGTATAATAATAAAGAGATAATAAATAAATGTTTTTGGTGTGGGTTTATATATTTGATTAGTGAGGGTGCTGGCATGAATATATTGCGAAAGGAAACCATTTTCATAAAGTATATGACGCTTTTTTTTGGTGCCTTTTTGCTTTTTACCGATGTGGTATTCCTGACATTTGGTATAATATATGACCTGCCTGCAATAAGGTATCTTATTTATATAAAGCTTGTTATTAATACAACTAATATATTTCTTATTATAAAAAAACACTATCTCATATCTACAATAATTATATATACAGTTATTCTTGCTATGATGATTGTGGGAATTATAAGTCTTGGAACAGAACCCATGTTCCAGCTATATGCTTTGGGAATGCTTGCCTGTATAAGCTATAACAGCTATCTTCATAGTAGGGTTCTGAAAAAACATCTTCCCATGTTTCTTATGATTGCTATTCATGTTTTATCCTATGTTGGGGTCTTTATATATGCCAGGACCTGCGAACCCCTTTATCAGATTCCAGAAAGTGGAGAAAATTTTCTTATAATTTTCAATTCACTTGCCTCTTTCGGTATCGTAATCCTTTATGTATATCTTTATTACTATGTTGCGATTAATTCTGAAGAAAAACTGGAAAAAATGGCCTTGATTGATAATCTTACTGGTCTTTATAATAGACATTTCCTTCTGGCTTGTCTTGATAATAAAGAGAAAAATGCAAAGGAAGGCAGCTGGCTTGCAATTCTTGATATAGATGATTTTAAAAAGGTAAATGATACCTATGGCCATAACTGTGGAGATTATATTCTCCATCAGATTGCATTGATAGCTAAGGAAACCTGTAATGACTGTATTGTGTGCCGATGGGGCGGCGAGGAATTTATTGTTTATTCTGATAAGAAGGCCTGCGACCTAAGTGTTCTGGAAATGTTACGTAAAAAGATCGAGAATGGAGATTTTAAGTATGAAGGCAGATCGGTACATGTTACGGTTACAATAGGCATTTCCCAATATGATGAAAGTCTTTCCAATGATGCATGGATTTCCCGGGCAGATGAGAGACTATATTTAGGAAAGAAAAATGGAAAAAATCAAATTGTCGCTAGCTAAATTTACCAAAGGGGTCAGACCCTTTTGGCAAATTTTGATGCTCTTATGATGGGGGAAAATGCGATATAATAGTGTGTGGAATTGGATAGTAATATTACTTCAATAGAAGGATGGTTTCAATAGTAGGATGGTTTCAATAGTAGGATGGTTTCAATAGTAGGAATGTTTTGATAAAGAAAGGAATAAATCCCTTACCCTGAATGGGAAGCTGGATTATATAAAATGATAATGAATATAGATAGTATTACACAGGAACTTGATAGATTGTATCAATTTGAGATAAGTGAATATATTGCAAGATGTGATCAGCTTAAAAAATCCGGGTTTAAGATATACCGTAACTCTGCTGGTCAGCATAAGGTTGTCCTTGCAAATGCACAGGCAAGAAAGAGTCAGGAACAGCAATATGTTTATGATGAGAATCAAGGTAAAAGAGATAATGCTTTTACAAGAGCGAAGAAAGATAACATTTTCATAAGAGCGAAAAATAGGATTGTAAAGGGATATAATTCATTTCGCAGTGTCATTGGTTTTATAAAATATCTTTATTCCACTTACAGTAAAAATCAGTGATTTACCAAAGGGGTCAGACCCTTTTGGCAAATGTCTTGGCGAAAATCAGATTGCATTTTCACTGGGCTAGGTTTATTCTAGTAATATATGAATATGAAATGTAACGGCAAAGGCGTCGATACCAGGAGGTATTGGCGTCTTTTTGTTTTATGAGGTGATAGATGGTTCTGTAAAATATTACGAGGAGGTGTAAAATGGCTGCTTTTGAGGAAACTAAATCTGGCATACCAATGATGGATGAAGCCCTGCAGAACATACGTTTGGGGGATAATGTTGTCTGGCAGGTTCCATCTCTGGATGAATTCAGGCTTGTGGCGGAAAAATTCGTGACCCAGGCCATAGCAGATAAGAGAAATCTTATTTATGTAAGGTTTGCTGAGCATGAACCTATACTTAAGCCAAGAGAGGGGCTTAAGATTGCAAATGTAAATCTCTCCCACAGATTTGAGACGTTTACAGTGGATATCCATAATCTGATCGAAAAGGAGGGCGGGGATGCATTTTATGTATTTGACTGCCTGTCAGAGTTGGAGGCTGCCTGGGCCACGGATCTTATGATGGGCAACTTCTTTCATCTGACCTGCCCTTATTTATTTATACTGGATACCGTTGCATTTTTCCCTATAATCCGGGGACGGCATTCTTTTGATGCCATAGCCACAATCCGAGATACTACCCAGCTTTTTCTGGATGTATATTCTGATGAGGGAAATGCTGCTGATCAGATTTACGTTCGTCCTATGAAGGTTTGGAAACGCTATTCACCAACCATGTTCCAGCCCCATGTTCTAAGTAAGAAGGATTTTTCCTTTAAGGTCCTGGCTGATGGAACTGAGGTCAGCAGGTTTTACAGCATTATGAACAAGAGCACATTTAATGATGTGGACCAGAACCAGGATAGCTGGGAGCGCTTTTTCAAATCCACCAGAAGAAAATACGAGTCGGGCCAGGACGTAAGTCAGGACTGCTCCCGTATGTGCAACATTATGTTAACTCGTGACGAGAGGATGAGGACTCTTATAAAGGCTAATTTCAGGCCGGAGGATTATTTTGAGGTTCATTCCAGAATGGTGGGAACCGGCATGATTGGTGGAAAGGCCTGTGGTATGCTCCTGTCCAGAAAAATTGTGGAGAACCACCGGCCGGATATTTATACACGCATTGAGCCCCACGATTCCTATTATATTGGGTCGGATGTATTCTATGCATTCATTGTGGACAATGGTTTCTGGGATCTAAGAATCCGCCAGCGTACCGAGGAGGGATATTTTGCCCTGGCTGATGAGTTTGCTGAGAAAATCATGGCTGGTAGTTTCTCATCCCGGGTGGAAAATGACCTTAGAAGAATCCTGGATTATTATGGCAATGACCCCTTCATCTGTCGTTCCAGTTCCATTTTGGAGGATGGCTTTGGAAATGCATTTGCCGGCAAGTACGAGTCGGTTTTCTGCGGTAATATGGGAAGTCCTGAGGATAGACTTCTTGAATTTGAAAATGCAATTAAAACGGTTTACGCAAGTACCATGAGCGAGTCCGCCCTGGATTACAGGAAGAGGCGAGGCCTGGACAAGAGGGATGAGCAGATGGCCATTCTGGTTCAGAGGGTTTCAGGTTCCAGGTATGATGGTTTCTTCATGCCTTGCGCCGCGGGAGTAGGTTACTCCATGAGTCCTTATAGAATTGGAAATGTAAAAGCAGAGTCAGGTATGCTAAGACTTGTTATGGGACTTGGAACTGCCGCTGTGGATAGGCGTACAGGCTCTTACCCCAGAATGGTTTCCCTGGATGCTCCTTCCAAAATCATACATTCTACCATGGCGGACAGGCAGCAGTATTCCCAAAGAATAGTGGATGGAATCAGCCTTGTGTCAGGCCAGGTGGAGGGTTTTGATCCTCTGAAAATAAGTGAAAGCTTTCCGTATTATCAGAAGAAGCTTGTATATTCCCATAATACTGATACTGAGAGAATGTTCAGGGAGAGGGGGCAGAGAAGAGAGGTTCTTTATGTTTCCTGTGAGGGCCTTACTAAAAATGATGCTTTGATGAAGGATATGAAGGAAATCCTTGAACTTATACAGGAACATTATGAATATCCGGTGGATACTGAATATACCATAAATATAGCCCAGGATGGAAGCTATGTGGTGGACCTTCTTCAGTGCAGGCCACTTCAGCTTACCCAGGAAGGCGATAGGGTGGACTTCCCAGATGACATTTCCAGGGAAAATATTCTACTTGAGACAAAGGGTGTATCCATGGGATTTTCCCGCAAGGTTAAGCTGGATGGGGTGGTATATATTGACCCTATTAAGTATTACAATATGCCTTACAAGAAGAAATATGATATAAGGAAATACCTTTCAAATGTAAATTGGTACTATAAGGGAAAGAATAAGAAGCTGCTTCTTCTCACGCCGGGTCGTATATGTACTTCCTCGCCGGAGCTTGGGGTGCCATCTGCCTTTGGAGATATTGGTGAATTTGGTGTAATAGCCGAGATTTCGGAATCCAAGGCGGGATATATACCGGAACTCAGCTATGGAAGCCATATATTCCAGGATCTTGTGGAAGCGGGGATTCTCTACACGGCCGTATTTGAGGGTGCAAGCACACTGACCTATAATCCGGGGATTTTGACTGGCAATGACATTTGCCAGGAAAAAGGCAGGGAAGATGGCATAAGGAATATTACCAGCCTGATTATTGACATTTCCCCTGAAAACGAAGGAATCCTCAATGTCTACGACCTGTCCCAGGCTAATATGTATTTATACTACGACCTGACAGAAGAAAGGCTGCTAATTTACCAAAGGGGTCAGACCCCTTTGGCAAATTTTGGGGCAAATATAAATTTATTTGACAAGTAATTTGATATGTGATAAATTACATTTTGTAAATGAGAGCAAGGGCGTTCCTGTTTTTTAGGGACGTCCTTTTTTTATCAGAGATATAGATTAGGCAAGGGCGCTTATGCAAGGCATAGGCGTCTTTTTGTTTTTCATCTGATAGATAAGGAGGATGGAAATGAAATTTATGGAGCAACAGTTATTAAAGCATACTGATAAAATCAATGATTTGCTGGCCCGATACGGAGTAAAATTTGGAATATATAAGAATAATACATTCAAGGAGCAATTATTTCCCTTTGATGCTATACCGAGAATTATAGATTTTTCCGAATTTAAAATGTTAGAGAAAGGGCTGAAACAGAGAGTTTTGGCCCTTAATTTATTTTTAAGGGATATTTATTCTAAAAAGAATATCGTTAAAGATGGAGTGGTACCAGAGGATTTTATATTTGCATCATCCGGATATATGGCAGAATGCGAGGGGGTAATGCCTGTTAAAGGGGTTTATTCTCACATTTCCGGAATCGATCTGGTTAAGGGCAAAGATAATGAGTGGTATATCCTTGAAGATAATCTCAGGGTCCCATCGGGTGCATCTTATCCCATGATTGCAAGAGACCTTTGCAGGAAAAGCTCGCCAGAAACATTTCATAATACCAAGCTTCTGGATAATAGGAATTATGCGGACATGCTGAGGAAAACCATGGACTATGTGAATACAGGAGGTCATACCGTGATCCTGACACCAGGCAGGTATAATGCGGCTTATTTCGAGCATTCCTACCTGGCGGAGAAAACAGGGGCCCACCTGGTAAGCGGTTCGGAATTATTTGTGGAAAATGATCTGCTTTACTACGTCAGCGCCAACGGGACCAAGGAGAAGGTTGGGGCGGTCTATCGCAGGATTTCCGATGAATATCTGGATCCCATGAACTTTAATCCTGAGTCCCTGATCGGCATCCCCCATATATACGACGTTTTTAGGAAGGGAAATGTAGCCTTACTCAATGCTCCTGGAAATGGGGTGGCCGATGATAAGGGAATCTACTATTTCGTTCCTAAAATGATAAGGTACTATCTGGGCGAAGAAGCGATTTTGCAAAATGCACCGACATATCTTCCATTTTATGAAGAGGATATGAAATACGTACTGGAGCATTTTGATGATCTGGTCCTTAAGGATGTGGCTGAGGCAGGCGGCTATGGCGTTGTATTTGGAAATGCAATGTCAAAGGAGGAAAAGGAGAACTTTATTACCCTTCTTAAGGCTGAGCCGCGTAGGTTCATAGCCCAGGAGGTAATAGATTTCCAGGATCTTGATATTTTGGATGAAGGATGTATAGTTCCGAGAAAAGCGGATCTCAGGGCATTTGTCCTTATGGCAGATGAGCCACTGGTCTGGGCCAGCGGTCTGACCAGATTTTCGCGAAATCCAGATTCATTTATTGTTAATTCATCTCAGGGAGGAGGTTTTAAAGACACATGGGTATTATCTCAGTAAAACAAATTGATAATCTTTATTGGTTAGGAAGGTACACGGAGCGGGTTTATACGACCCTTAGCATGTTTTCAAAGAGTTTTGACCTTATGATTGATGCTACGGATGAGGTTTATCCTAAATATTGCGAGGCCCTGGATATCCCTAACATTTATCAGTCCAAGGAGGATTTTCTCAGGCGTTATCCCTTTGACGAGTCAATACCGGATTCTATAATAAGTAATCTTAATCGTGCCTATGACAATGCAATCGTCCTGAGGGAGACCATTGGCTCAGATGCCCTTTCATATATTCAGCTTTCTATCTATGCCATGAACAAGGCGGCAATGAGCAATTCTCCCCTTATAGAACTGCAGGAGATCTCGGATTTTCTTCTATCCTTCTGGGGCATAGTTGACGATCAGCTCGATGTGGACCAGATCAGAAATATAATCAAAGCCGGCAAGAGAATCGAAAGAGTTGACCTATATGCAAGGCTGGAGCTTGATAAAAGCCGGCTGGAAAGGGAGATTCACAGGATGATTCCAAGAGTTCTCAGGAGTGGCATGAAGTATAACCAGTCTGCATTAAACAAGGTGCGTGAGCTTATTAATGGAAATGTAATCGATTATGACCAGATTATTTCAAATGTTGAAGCGATTGTAGGCTAGTGGAAATAATGACTAAGAGGAAGCAAGATGGCATTTTTAAATTATGAATATAAAATGAAAATTATTTATTCCGAGCCAGTGGAGAAATGTTATTTCACCCTCAAGGCTATCCCGACTGAGGATTTCAGGCAAAGGAGTATATCCTATGAAATAAGTATGCTGCCTGATACCAGATATTCCAAGAGTATGGATTCCTTTGGAAATATGCAGATCATAGGCAGTGTGGCTAGTCCTCATTCCGAATATGAATACACCATAAGGGGACTGGTCGAAACCCATAATACCAATATTACAGGTGGAATTGATGAGAGCCTTCTGGGTATGTACAAGTATCCCTTTGGGAAGTGCAAGCCAGGACCTAACATAAATGAATTTGCAAGATTTTTAGAAGGTGAAATATCAAATTGCAAGTCGGATAAAGAAAAATGTATCAGAGTAATGAACATTTTAAATGAAAATATGATATATCAATCCGGAAGTACAAAGATAGAGACCTCTGCTGAAGAGGCCTTTTCCGGTCGTATGGGGGTATGTCAGGATTTTGCCCATATTTATATAACGGTACTAAGACTATTAGGCATTCCGGCAAGATATGTTTGCGGCCTTATTGTCGGGGAGGGGGAGAGCCATGCCTGGGTTGAAGCCGCGTGTGATGGCAATTATATTGCATTTGACCCTACTCATAATAGGGAAATCATGGATGAATATATAAAGCTTGGAAATGGTAGAGATGCCTCAGACTGCACCATAAATAAGGGAGTCATGTGGGGCGGGGGAAATCAGACACAGATAATTGAGGTTTATGTTGAGAAATATTATTGATGAAGCCTGGGATTTGCCGGGACAAATAAGAAATCAGCAGGCCAGCGTTAAATAGTATGTGAATATAGGAAATCAGCAGGCCAGCGTTGAACAGCATGAGAATATATAAAATCAGAATGCCAATCAAAATTCAAGGCAGATATAAGGAGTAAGAAATGGTAGAGCTAGTGACATGGGTGGGGCTTCCAATCGATGAAAAATTAATGATAAAGAAGAACCGTCTTATGCCGGATGTAACAGAAAATATAAAGATTATAAAAACTGATGGCGAAGAAGATAGTGAAAGTCAAAGACAAGCTGATATGGAGCAAAGCAGGCTGAAACGTATCAGCATAGTTACCGGAATTCATGGTGATGAGCTTGAAGGACAGTATGTATGCTATGAGCTTCAGAGAAGGATTAATCTGGAGAGGCATAATCTTAAAGGTATAGTTGATATATATCCGGCAATGAATCCCCTGGGTGTTGATTCAATTACCAGGGGTATTCCTGCATTTGATCTGGATATGAACAGATTATTTCCTGGAAATAAGGATGGAAATATGACGGAATACCTGGCTGCAGGAATAATGAATGATGTTATGGGATCTGACCTGGTTCTGGATATCCATGCAAGTAATATATATCTTACGGAAATACCCCAGATCAGGATAAATGAGCTGCATAAGGATTTTCTTCTTCCCATGGCGGAGCTTTCAAATGTGGATTTTATATGGGTCCATGGAGCAAGTACTGTCCTGAAAGCTACATTTGCCCATAGCTTAAATAGCGTGGGAACTCCTGTGCTTGTCTGTGAAATGGGAGTGGGAATGAGGCTTACCAGAGAATATGGGGACCAGCTTGTGAATGGAATATTTAACCTTATGAAGGAACTGGGAATATGGAAGGGCCAGGTGGAGAAGGTGAGAAGACCGATTATTTCACAGAATCCTGAGGATGTTATCTATTTAAATGCAAGTGCCAGCGGCCTTTTTGTGCCGGAGGTTAAACATGGAACGATTCTTAATAGGGGAGACCTGATAGGAAGAATAGTTAATCCTCTGGATGGAAGGGTTTTAGATGAGGTCAAGGCTCCTGATGAGGGAATGCTTTTTACAATAAGAGATTATCCCATTGTAGATGAAGGATCTCTGATGGGAAGAATATTAAAAAGAGAGGTTCTTGGTCTATGAAGAAGAAGATAATTTATGAAATAAAGGGACTATATAGAGACGATTTTAGAATTACTGGTTATGAATTTGGGAGTGGGAAGGAATCTGTATGTATAGTTGGAAACACAAGAGGAAATGAAATCCAGCAGATTTACTGCTGTTCCCAGCTGATTAAGAAGGTAAAACAGCTTGAGGAGGAGGGACGTATTAAGGATGGCCATAGGATTCTTATTATTCCATCTGCAAATCCTTATTCAGTCAATATTCAAAAAAGGTTCTGGCCAATAGATAATACAGATATTAACAGGATGTTTCCAGGCTATAATCTTGGAGAGACCACTCAGAGAATAGCGGATGGACTTTTCAGCAAAATTAAGGATTATGAATATGGAATACAGTTTACTTCCTTTTATATGCCGGGAGAATTTGTGCCTCATGTCAGATATATGAAGGAGGGCTTCACCAAAAAATCTGATGCTGAAAAATTTGGTCTTAAGTATATAGTAGAAAGAAAGGTAAGACCATATGATACAGCAACCCTTAACTATAATTGGCAAGTATGGAATACCAAGGCATTTTCCCTTTACATGAATACCACCTCTAAGATAAGTAAAAGCGGAGCGGGACAGGCTGTCCTTACTATAATGAACTTCATGGCAAATAGTGGGATCATCAAGTACTCCGCAATTGGTGAAAGGGATATCATAAGCCTTGATGATACAGAACTCATATCTGTTAGAACCGCCAAGTCCGGATTCTACGAAGCCCTTGTTAAGGCCGGTGACATTGTGGAGGCGGGAACCCCGCTGGCTAACATAATCAACCCCTACGAAGGTGACATACTAGAAACACTATATGCTCCCGTGAAAGGTACCATATTCTTCTGCCACACCGATCCCCTTACATATGCCAACACCGCCGTAATAAAACTCCTAATTTACCAAAGGGGTCAGACCCTTTTGGCAAATTAGATTGCGTACAATTGAATTTACCAATGGGGTCAGACCCCTTTGGCAAATCCTTATGGTAAATCTACCCTTGCCTACAATTCCTCATGAATGTATAATTTAATATTATGAAGAGGATATTCAAGAAAAATATTATAGAGCGTAAGATAAATGATATGAAGCTGCGTAATAAAATGCTGCTTCTTTTTATCGTGTGCGTTCTTCTTCCTTTGCTGGTTACAGATGGTATTATTATTTATAATGTCTATAGAAATTATCAGTTTCAGAAAACTCAGGATGTTCGTAGTGATGCAGCAGCAGTTAAATATGATATGATAAATAATCTGGAGTATCCTGCTGCTCTTATCAGAAATTTGTATAAAAATACATATGTTGAAAATCTTCTGGACAGGCAGTACGATAGTCCTATGGATTATTATGATTCCTATTCTAAATTCATAAATAGTTCCGTATATGCTTCCTGGTCAAGTAATATCATTGAGTCGGTAGCCATATACGCCGACAATGATACCATTCTGAATGGTGGAATGTTCTACAGGCTGGATTCGGTTAAAGATGAAGAGTGGTACAAAATAGCTTCAAATAGTGAAAATATAATGCTTATGTTTGACCATAGTGGAGAGCTTCCGGAATCGTATAATACCAGAAGAATATACCTTCTCAGAAAACTCAACAATTCGCGAAATGATAAATGTGAAAAAATCCTGAAGATGGAAATAAATTATAGATCATTTCAGGATAAAGTCCTGAAAGAGAGCCTCAGTTCAGATGTTTATATATGTCAGGGTGATAGATTATTAATGACTAATGCAGGTGCGACAAATTACACTGCAAATTACAAGAAATTTGATAAAAATACAAAGTATGACTATAGCTTTGAAATGAACCTATATGGTAATATTTTTACTGTATATGTAAAAAGTAATGATACGAGTTTTTTTGATGACAATAGAGGTATATTTGGTATAGTTACTGTTCTTATTATTATAAATGTTATACTTCCTCTTTTTATGATCCATAGACTTGATACATCTGTTGCCCGAAGAATAACTATACTTGATCTGGTTTTCGATCATGCAAATAAAGAAAATCTGGAGAAAGTGGAAAAAATAGATAACATTGAGGGAAATGATGAAATAGCTTCTCTCATGAAAAACTATAATGTTATGGCCGATCGTCTGAACGATCTTATGCAGACGGTTTATATTAACAGGTTTAAAGAGCAGGAAATGAATATTGCCAGACAAAATGCTGAACTACTGGCTCTGCATAGTCAGATAAATCCACATTTTCTATTTAACGCCCTGGAAAGTATCCGTATGCATAGTCTGATAAAGAGAGAGGATGAGACTGCGGAAATGGTTGAAAATCTGGCGCTTATGCAAAGGGCAAATGTTGACTGGAAAAATGATACAGTTGACCTGGATGAGGAAATGGATACGGTTATAGCATATCTCAAGCTTCAGAAATACAGGTTTGGTGAAAGACTGCAGTATGATATTGATATAGAACCTGAATGTAATAAAATTATGATACCTAAACTATCTATAGTTACATTTGTGGAAAACAGTATTATACATGGTATTGAAAACAAGGCCGAAACAGGATGGATATTCATTCGTATAAGCAAGGAAGAGGATGGAAGTCTTATAGAAATAGAAGATACCGGTGTTGGTATGGATGAGCCTACCAGATTAAGACTTATAGCTTCTATGAATAATGCAAGCATGGATATTATAAAATCTCAGAAAAGTATCGGAATCATAAATGCTTGTATAAGACTTAAGATGATGACAAATGATAATGTCAGGTTTGATATGGAAACTGAAATGGGAGTGGGAACTACTATTTCAATTAAGTTACTTGATCAGACTGAAGCAGTAGAGGAAAATGAAGAAGATGCAGCAGGCTCAATAAATGCAACAGGCCCGATAAATGCAACAAGCCCGATAAATGCAACAAGCCCAATAGATGCATCAGCCAAAACAGATATATAAAATGAAATATATATAGAATGAAACATATATAAAAATGAAACAAACAAATCAAATTAAGTAGTAAAAGGAAAAGGAAAGAAAAGTGCTTAAAGTTTTATTTGTGGATGACGAACCCTATATTTTACAGGGATTTAAGGTACTGGTTGACTGGGAAAAAGAAAATTTTGAGATAGTCGGAATGGCTTCCAATGGAGTGGAGGCCCTGGAATTTCTTAAAAAGAATGAGGTTGATCTTATTGTTGCTGATATTAAGATGCCACTTATGAACGGTCTTGAGCTCCTGAAAACTGTAAAAGAGAATAATATATCAGATGCTTATTTTGTTATTCTGAGTGGTTTCAATGATTTTGAATATGCCAAGGAAGCGATACATTATGGATGTTTAGATTATCTACTTAAGCCTGTAAAGAAGGTTGAACTTGTACAGATACTCAGGAAGATAAATGAAATGTCTGCAGCATCCAAGAAGAAGGATATGCATTATCATGATACAGAAACCGCTTATCTGCAGAGACATCTTATATCCCTTATTGTTGGTAGATATGACAATGTTAATCTTAATTATGTATTAGATAACATGAATCTGTCCGAAGGGGTAAGGTATGTTATTCTTGAGCTTCCTGATATAGATGGAAATGAAACTGATGAAGGAAGCGTAATGAAATACAGGCGTAAGCTGAATCAGGCGGCCAGTCAGATTCTGGGAGATGATGAAAATCATCTTATATATGACGTATCACTAAATAGCGATATATATGATACAGGCTTTATTTACTGCGATTATATGGCATTGAACAGAGGTATGGATGATATAGGATTTCTTAATGATTTTCAGAAAAAGCTGGAAGAAGCTGTGGGGGAAAAGGTTAAGATCATATCTGGTAAAAAGGTGCCGGATATTTCTGCGATTTCCAAGTCCTATAGCTCTGCATTTATATTAAAATCCCAGGAAGTTTTCCATGAATCCAGACCAATTATTACCTATGAAAGGGAAATGAGCCTTAACTCCAATAAAACCAGACTTTGCAAGAATAGTCTGGATAATCTTATAGAAGCAATTGAAATAAATGATCAGGCCCGTATACATAAATGCGTTGATGAATTCTATGAAGATATAGCCGAGGGAGGGCTGGGCGATTCAGTCAGCCTTAATATAAACTATCTTATATTCAGACTTATTCATATAGCGGTTGAACTTGATAGTGAGGTTAATCAGGAGGAGATTCTCCATAGGATCAGTGAAAACTCCTTTGAGGAAGGTATAAAACGAGGCAGTAGCAGGCATATGTGTAAATTCGTTTGCGAATATGCTGATTACCTGGCTCAGCTCAGGAAAAATGTTTCCGGTGGAATAATGAAGGAAATAGAGGATGAAATCAAGGAACATTATAGTGAGAACCTCAGTCTTAAGAAATTAAGCGAGAAGTACTATATAAATAGTAGTTACCTTGGTACATTGTTCAACAAGAAGTTTGGTGTATCCTTTAAGGATTATCTGACAGATTATAGAATTAAAGAAGCTGCAAAGCTTTTGATAAATACTGATGAAAAGGTTGTTGATATTGCAGCCTCTGTTGGTTATAAAAATAGTGATTACTTTATCAGACGTTTTATAGAAATAATGGGAATGACACCTTCAAAATATAGGCGTAAAAATAAAGAATGAATTATATAAAATGCACATAGGAATTTATAATAATATAAAGTGATTTAAGAATTTGTATGGAAAATGTTTCAATTTCACTAAATAATGGTGGGTTGAAGCATTTTTTTTTGTGACAAATAATAAAAAAATGATAAAAATACTAAAAAAAATATACAAATTTAAGAATTTGTAGGGGTAACTGCTAGAATTTGTCGTGGGAAATTTGAAAAGAAAGAAGATATAATTAAGTTACACAAAAAACCTGAAAGATGGTTGAAAGATGGTTCATACTAAAAAAACAAAATTAAGGAGGTTAAGTATGAGAATCAAGGCAAAGAAGCTTGGAGCCGTTGCTATGTCATGTGCAGTTATGATGAGCGCGCTCACAGGATGTGGAGGGGAAAAAGTAGAAGATACTCAGAGTACAGATACTAGTACAACTAGTGCAAGCTCAGAGACAGATTCTACTGCTTCCGGTGATTCAGAAGACAAGGCATCAGGAGATATTAAGGAATTTGATATGTTCATTGCCATGCCTGGAGACGAAATCAATGATGACAACGAGATTCAGCAGATCATAGCTGAAAAGACTGGTTGTAAGGTAAAGGAAACATGGCTTACAGGTCAGACAGATGCTGAGGCAGTTGGTACTATCATCGCTGCTGGTGAGTATCCTGACTTCATCAATGGTGGAGAAGCTATGATGACACTTTACGACAATGGAGTTCTTATTCCATGGGATGATTATCTTGATAACTATCCAAATCTGAAAGCTTTCTACACAGACGAAGAGTGGGATAAGTTCCGTATGGATGACGGACATATCTATTGGATGAATGTTTTTGGAAACACACTTGGCGAATCTAAGACTACAACTCATAATGATGAAGCATTCTGGGTACAGGCTAAGGTTCTTGCATGGGATAACTATCCAAAGATTGAAACTCTTGATCAATATTTCGATCTTCTTGAGAGATATGCTGAAGCTAATCCTACAACAGAGGACGGACAGACTGTAATTCCTTACACAATGCTTTGTGAGGACTGGAGATACTTCTGTATTGAGAATGCTCCTGAGTTCCTTGATGGATATCCAAATGATGGTTCTGTAATCGTTGATAAGGAAAACATGAAGGTTGTTGACTATAATACAACTCCTACAGCTGAGAAGTATTTTAGAAAACTTAACGAAGAGTATAACAAGGGTATAATTGATACAGAGTTCGCTACTCAGACATATGATGAGTACATTGCAAAGCTTTCTACAGGTGCTGTACTTGGTATGTGTGATCAGAACTGGGATTTCAACTATACAATCACAGACGTATTTAAGCAGTCAGGACTTGATGAGCAGGGATGCAACTACATTCCTCTTGGTCTTACAATCGAGCCAGGTATGGAGCAGAGATGGCATACTTATGATGACACACTTAATATGTCAAGTGGTGTTGCTATCACAACTGATTGTGATGACATTGAAGCAGCATTCCAGTTCCTTGATGACTTATGTACACAGGAAATCAGAGACCTCAGATTCTGGGGTGTTGAAGGTGTTGACTACAACGTAGACGAAGATGGACTTTTCTATCGTACAGAAGAGCAGAGAGCAAATTGGTCAGATCCTACTTACAAGGCTAGCCACATTTGTGATTACAGCTACATGCCTCAGTACCATGGTACATCTGAGGATGGAAAGAACGCTAACAAGCCAGAAGAGCAGACATCTGAATTCTTCGATACACTTGCACAGCCAGTTATCGACTGTTTCGAAGCTTACGGCGTAGATACATATCCAGAAATGATCGGATCTGTTGTTGAATCTAATGGTCCTTGGTTCCCAATGTATTCATACTCAAACAACATGACATCTGCTACTCCAGGTGGTGTTGCATGGGTTAAGATGGGTGAAGTTAAGCATGAATGGCTTCCTAAGGTTGTTATGTCAGGTGACTTTGATTCTACATGGGCTGATTACATGAGCGCATATAGTGATACAAAGCCAGAAGATTTCCTTGCTGAAATGCAGGAAGAGCTTGAAAGAAGAGCAGGACAGTAAATTATCTGAAATTATAAAAGAGGGGTACAGTCATAGAAATATGACTGTCTGCCCCTTTTTAAATCAGGAGAGATGAGTTATGAGTAGAGCAAAAGCTGAAATAGTCAAACCACAAAAGGTAAGGTTTTCGGTTAAAGAAGTAAAAAGACAATGGCCGCTTCTTATATGGGCTGGAGTATTCTTTATTTATGGAGTTGTTTTTCATTACTTACCACTTGCTGGTTGGGTAATGGCATTCCAGAATTACAAAATCAAAGATGGATTACTCCATTCAAAATGGATAGGAATGGATAAGTTCAAATTCTTGTTCAGTGATGTCAACTTTATCAGAGACATCAGAAACACACTTGCAATGGGAATAATAAACCTGGTAGCAACATTTGTTATGGCAATCCTCTTTGCAATTCTCTTAAATGAGATCAGATCTAAGATAGGAAAGAAGACAATACAGACAATTTCTTATTTGCCACATTTCCTTTCATGGATCATCGTTACTGGTATCCTTCATGATGCATTATCAGCATCTGGTATAGTAAATGAACTTCTTAGAACACTTAATATTTCTGACGGAATTAACTTCTTCGCAGAACCAAAGTATTTCTGGGGCATAGTTGCATTTGCAAATGTTTGGAAAGAAACCGGATGGAATGCAATCATATATCTGGCAGCTATAACATCTATCGATACCGCTCTCTATGAAGCTGCAGAGATTGATGGTGCTGGAAGATGGGGTAAGATTAGACATATTACTCTTCCATCACTGAGACCAACTATTATGATACTTCTCCTTATGAACATTGGTAATGTTCTTAATGCCGGATTCGAGGTACAGTACCTCTTGGGAAACGGCCTTGTAAAGAGAGTAGCTGAAACTATTGATATCTATACACTTACTTGGGGAATTAGTCAGAATGACTATTCACTTGGTACGGCGGCCGGTATATTCAGGAGTGCGGTTTCTATTATCCTTATCCTGATTGCTAACTTTGTAGCAAGTAGAACCGGTGAAGATAAATTATTCTAAGGAGGTTTAATCATGTCTGAATCTAATACTGAATTAGGATATATTGATGGCAACAAGAAAGAAGATTTTTCTCCGAGTAGAGTGAAATATAAAAAGACTGTTGGTGATAGAATATTTGTTGTATGTAACATAATATTCATGATCCTTTTCGTAGTTATTACTTTATATCCTATTCTTAATACACTTGCTATATCATTTAATGATGGTATTGATGCGGTAAAAGGTGGAATACATCTTATTCCTCGTAAATTTACACTTAACAACTACATGGTTGTGTTCAAACAGCAGAATCTTATAAGAGGTTTGGTAATATCTGTTTTAAGAACTGTGGTTGGTACAGGACTTGGCGTTGTAGCCAATGCGATCCTTGCCTTCCTTGTAAGTAGAAAGAGATTTTTACTTAAGAAGCCTTTAACAGTTTTCTGGGTAGTAACAATGTATGTAAATGGTGGTATGATTCCTGTACTTCTTCTTTACAAGAACTTACATCTTACAGGAACATTCTGGGTATATGTTATCCCAGGTATGCTTGCAGCATTTAATATGTTAGTCATGAGAACTTTCATGGAAGGAATTCCTGATTCTCTTGAAGAAGCTGCACAGATGGATGGCGCTGGATATGCTACTATATTCATCAAGATTTTATCACCACTTTGCAAGCCTATGTATGCAACAGTTGCACTGTTCATAGCAGTAGGACAGTGGAATTCATGGTTCGATACAATGCTGTATAACAGATTATCATCTGAATATACAACGCTTCAGTATGAACTTATGAAGCTCCTTTCATCAGTATCATCACAGTCAAGTAAAACTGACCCTAATAGTACAGAGGGCGCAAATCTTACACCTGTAGCTGTTCGTTCAGCTGCAACAATTGTAACAATGGCACCTATAGTATGTCTGTATCCTTTCCTTCAGAAGTATTTCGTAACAGGACTTACAATCGGTGGTGTTAAGGAATAATTTTAACAGGGGAATTAGTTGTGGTTAATACAAATGAAATAGAGTATATTAATTATTTTGAGAAATTCGGTATATCCCAGGAAGAAGCTGACAAGCGTTGTCAGGAAATATTCAATACAATCTTCTACGGTTCAGAAGAAGAAAGCTTTTATCACCCCGCTGGTATTGACATGGGATATATGGAAGATACTGGTAATCACGATGCGCGCACAGAAGGAATGTCTTATGGCATGATGATGTGTGTGCAGACGGATCACCAGGAAGAGTTTAACAGACTTTGGAAATGGGCAAGAACATATATGTATCTGGATGAGGGACCTAATAAAGGTTACTTCGCCTGGTCTTGCCAGACTGATGGTAAAAAGAATTCCTATGGTGCAGCACCTGATGGAGAAGAGTTCTTCATAATGGCACTTATATTTGCAGGAAACAGATGGGGTAATGGTCAGGGTATATTTGATTATCATACCGAAGCTAAAAATTTACTTCACACCTGTATCAATAAGGGTTATGATGGTACAGAAGGCCGCGCCATGTTTGATAGGGAAACGGGATATATCAAATTTATTACAGATGTTGATTTTTCTGATCCTTCCTATCATTTACCACATTTCTACGAGCTTTATAGCCAGGTTGCAGAAGGCGAAGATAAAGAATTCTGCAAGAAGGCAGCTAAAGCGAGTAGAGAATATTGGAAAAAAGCATGTAATGAAGTTACTGGATTCTCATCAGAATATGCAGAATATGATGGTAGTCCACATCATGCTGATTATGAAGTATATGGAGGTAGACACGACTGGTATTTCAGTGATGCCTACAGAACAATACTTAACATAGCTCTTGATAGTATATGGTTTGGCCTTAGTGATTGGGCTAAAGAAGAAGGCGAGAAGTTGGCTGCTTTCTTCCAGAGACCTGAAAATCTTAATGACTGGAATCATATATATGAAGTAGATGGTAGAAAATTAGAGGAACCTGCTTTGCATCCGGTAGCCATTATTGCTACTAATGCATGTACGGGGGTACTTGCTCAAAATGATGCAACAGACAGGTGGGTAAAGTTATTTCTCGAAACACCACTTAGGTTAGGTGATAGAAGATATTATGACAATTGTTTATATTTCTTCTCATATATGATTCTTAGTGGAAATTACAAAGTTTATTAAAATAAAAAATAGTGAAGGTTTTCGAGGAGGTTATAATATGAGTTTTTTTAGATATGACAGTGATGTGATGTTGGCACTTGGAAGAGTGGTCGATCTGGTTTGGCTGAGTATACTATGTTTTGTATGCTCAATTCCAATTGTTACTTCAGGAGCTGCTGTATCTGCTAAGTATTATACCTCGATAAAACTTGAAAGAGGAGAGGCTCCGGGTGTTACCAGAGCCTTTTTCCATTCTTTCAAGGAAAACCTTAAACAGGATACAAAGATTACCTTAATTCTTATTCTTATATATGCATTTTTTGCTACTGATTGGTATCTTGTTTTAAAGACCGATTCAGCTATGAATTCAGTCTTAATAGGAATGCTTGGTATATTCTCTGCAATGGTTGCAGTAATAACCTTCTGTATATTCCCTCTTATGTCCAGATTTGAGATGAAGACCTTTGACGCCTTCAGAAATTCTCTTGTATTTGGAATAGTTCATCTTCCAAGAGTTATACTTGGAATATTTATGGCAATTATTCCTTACTTTATCAGTATCTGGTACTATAAATGGGCATGGCTTATATGGCTCTTTGTTCAGTGTGTGGCACTTTATTATAATACAAGATTTTTTGGCAAGCACTTTGATAAGCTGGAAGAGAAAACCTATGGCACTGTAAAAAGACCTGCAGAGGTTGTAAATGATGATGCTGAATTCTCTATGAATTTTGATGAATATGACGAGGCTCATAATATTAAGGTGAATGAAGAGACAGGTGAAGTTGAGAATATAGAAAATATAACCCAAGAAGATAGTGAAGAGGAATAAACTGCATGATTCCTGGACTGACATTTAAAGAAAACGTAGAAGAAGAAAAAACTAAAATTAGTGAAATGACTAAGGAAGAAAAGAAGCAATACTTTAAGGATTATTATCTAAAAAAATGTATTGTAGCTTTGGTTGCCCTTATTCTGCTTATATGGTTTATTGTTGATATTAGTGGGAATTTTAAACATCGTCTTTATACAGGAGGATTTGTTAATTCAGAGTTATCGGAAGAAGGACAGGCTTATCTGAATGAAGAATATATGGAATCCCTTGAAATTAGTGGGATGACCAATAGGGTGGATCTTGCACCTGCTATTTTCTTAGATAAGGAGGATGCCCAGACATTTACAGTTTTTCAGGCGGAGCTTGCGGTTAATTCTTATAACTTTATTGTAACTGATAAGATGGGTCTTGATTTTATTCTGGCTAAGGAATGTGCAGCCGATCTTGATCAGGTTTTAGATGAAGAACTAAAAAATAAGGTTGGAGATAAATTGGTCTTTGGAAAATTGGGTGAATCTAATACAGAAATTAAAGCCGCAATTGATATTAGTGATACAGCATTTGTGAAAGAGTATATTAAATCGGGGGATAAAGTATATTTTGTGTTAACAGGAAAAGAAGAAGAATATGAATTAGGAATTGATGTTCTGAAATATATTTTAGATAAAAATTAAACCTCTCTTTAGTTATAAAAATGAGTGTATCTAGTTTTTAGATATGCTCATTTTTAAAAAGAGAGAGAATAAAAGGATATTTAGTATTATGGTTGAAAGATTTATAGCAAAAAATCCATATCTGCCTTCATGGGAATATATTCCTGATGGGGAACCTTATGTTTTCGATGGAAGAGTATATGTATATGGATCGCATGATATTTTTGATGGACAGACATTTTGTCTTGGGGATTATGTATCTTATTCAGCTCCTGTGGATGATCTGGGGAACTGGAGATATGAAGGGGTAATTTATAAGAAAACAGAGGATCCTCTTAATAAAGATGGAAGAATGTGTCTATATGCTCCTGACCTTACTAAGGGTCCGGATGGCAGATATTATCTTTATTATGTATTGGATAAGGTGAATATAGTTTCTGTTGCTGTATGTGATAGTCCGGCAGGGGATTTTAAGTTTTATGGCTATGTTCATTATGAGGATGGAACTAAGCTTGGTGATAAGGAAGGCGACCAGCCTCAGTTTGATCCGGGACTTTTGACTGAAGGCGGCACAACATATTTATATACTGGCTTCTGCCCAAGAGGAGATAAATCCAGAACAGGTGCATTTATGGTGGAGCTGGAATCGGATATGATCACTGTCAAAGAGGGGCCTAAGCTTATTGCTCCGGGAATTGAGAATCCAGATAAGGGTAGCTTTTATGGACATGAATTTTTTGAAGCTTCTTCTATCAGGAAAAGAGGAGATATGTATTACTTTATATATTCTTCTATATGGATGCACGAGCTTTGCTATGCAATAGGTAAATCCCCTGCAGGTCCATTTGAATTTAAGGGAACTATTGTAAGTAATGCGGATATTGGAATATCGAGCTATAAGGAAAAGAATCTACCAACCATGTTTGGCGGTAATAATCATGGAAGTATGGTTGAGATTGGTGACAAATGGTACATATTCTATCATAGGCACACCAATGGAACCTGGTATAGCAGACAGGGCTGTGCTGAGGTCATTGATTTTAATGAGGATGGTACAATTCCTCAGGTTGAGATAACTAGTCAGGGCTTAAATGCCTGCCCTCTTGAGGGACTGGGTGAACATATGGCGTATACTGCATGTAATCTCTTTACTGATACTCCTACTCTTTATGTGGGAGAGCCTGGACTTCCTATGATTAAACAGAGATTAGATGAAGGAATGGAGAGGCCTCAAGCCTTTATTGCAGGAATTAAGGATAATACCACCATAGGTTTTAAATATTATGATTGTAAAGCTGTAAATGCTTTTTCAATCAAAACAAGAGGCTACGGCGATGGAGTATTTGAATTAAGAACCAGTATTAATGGCGAGGTTCTAGGTTCAGTGGAGGTTCATAATGATAATGAGTGGACCAGCTATGAATGTAATATAGATCTACCGGATGGTATCTACCCTATATATATTACATTTAAGGGTAGCAGCTCATCTCTTCAGATGCTGAGCTTTACATTATTGAGTAAGTAGTTGCTGAAATTTTAAGGGGGATGTTTTGGAAAATAAGGATTTGAAAGAATCATTTATTCTAAATGAGACTACAAGGGTCAGGTTTATAGCCTGTAAGGATGCGCCTTCGGGCATTAAGAAAATAGCTGGCAAGGTAGCAGAGGATGTGAAAAATGTTACTGATAGTGATTGTCAGCTAATGGAGGAAGGACCAGATTTTATTAAGGCTGATGCCCTTGCTACTGCCAATAAAAATAGCTTAGAGCATGCAGATAAAGATAGTCTGGCTGATATTGTAGATATTTATTATGGAATCGCTGGAGAATGTAAATTCATTCAGGAATTAATAGAAATATATCAAATTGATATAAGTGGAGTTATTGGAAAAAGAGAGGTATATCTTTTCAAGCCCCTTGTGGACGAAAAGAAGATAATAATAATAGGTAGTGATAAGAGGGGTGCCATATACGGACTCTTCCATATTTCAGACTTACTTGGAGTTTCGCCTCTTGTTAATTGGTCAAATGTTATTCCATCTAAGAAAAACCTTGAGATTTCTGAAGATATGTGCCATTTATCCAAGGAACCTTCGGTTAAGTATAGGGGTTTCTTTATAAATGATGAGTGGCCGGCCTTTGGAAACTGGTGCATGAAGAATTTTGGCGGAGTCAACTGCCAGATGTATGAGGGAGTATTTGAGATGCTCCTTCGTATGAAGGGTAATTATCTGTGGCCTGCAATGTGGGCTTCATGTTTTGCTGAAGACGGACCAGGACTGAAGAGCGCTGAGCTTGCTGATGAGCTGGGTGTCGTTATGGGACTTTCTCATCATGAACCCTGCCTTCGTCATGGAGAGGAATATTCCCATGTGAGAGGCAAGGATTCTATATATGGAGATGCCTGGAATTTCAGGACCAATCGTGAAGGTATTACCAGATTCTGGAGGGATGGTCTTAAGAGAAATGGCCATCTGGAGAATATCATAACCATTGGAATGAGAGGAGAAAGAGACTCCAAAATCCTTGGGGAAGATGCCACATTAAAGGATAATATCGATTTACTGAGGGATGTTATAAAGACACAGAATCAGCTTATAAAAGAGGAAGTAAATGAAAAGCTTGATCAGGTTCCTCGAATGCTGGCTCTCTATAAAGAGGTAGAACCTTACTATTATGGAAATGAAAATGTAGAGGGACTTAAGAATTCAGAGGATTTAAGAGATGTTATTCTTCTCCTTTGTGATGATAATCATGGCTACGTAAGAAGTCTTCCAGATGAGGATATGCGAAAGCATAGTGGTGGTTTTGGAATGTATTATCATTTTGATTACCATGGAGATCCCATATCCTATGAATGGATAAACAGCACCTATCTTCCTGAGGTATGGGAACAGATGACCACCTGCTACGAGCATGGAATAAAGGATCTTTGGATTGTAAATGTTGGAGATCTGGGCCTTCAGGAGATGCCTCTTAGTTATTTCCTGAGTCTTGCTTATGATTATGATACCTATGGAATTAATAGTCCTAATTCTACAGAGGATTATATAGAAAACTGGTTAAGGCTTCAGTTTGGTGGCGGATTCTCTGACAAAGATATAAATGAGCTTAAGGACATGTATGTTAAATATACAAGACTTGTGCATAACAGAAGGCCGGAGCACATGAATGATAAGGTATATCATCCTCAAAATTATTATGAAGCATCTCTTGTATTAAAGGATGTCCTGGAGGTTGAAAGAAAGTGTAAAGAATTGGCTGATAAATGCCCGGATATTTATAAGGACAGCTTTACTGAGCTTATTACCTATAATGTTCTGGGAGGAATGAATCTTATAAAGCTTTGGATATACAGGTCCTTTAATCATTACTTTGCTTCTATAGGAGCTGGAGCTGCCAATAAATATGGAGACCTGGTCAGGAAATGCCTAGAGGTAGATGATCAGCTAAGAGATGAACTTCATAGGGCTGCTGATGGAAAATGGTACGGTTTCGGCCTGGCAGAACATATAGGATTTACAAACTGGAATGCTGAGGAGTCGGCTTATCCAATAATTGAAAATATAATTCCTGTCAGAAAGGGAGAAATCAGGGTTGGACTTATGGGAGAAACTGCTTCCACAAGCGGACAGGATTGGTCCTGTAAGAAGCTGTATATCAACCACTATCTGAATGTGGATGAGGATAGTCTTAAAGCTGTATTTTTCCTGGCATTAAGCGGTGACAGGGAGGTTGAATATAAGGTTACAACCAGTGCAGATTTTGTAGAAATGAAGGCTTTAGATTCAGATGAAACAAATACAGGTGTAATCGAAAAATCTGTAAGCCCGGATAATCCTATTACATTTATAGAAGTAAAGCTTAAGAAAAAGGATCTGGCTTCTAATAATACAGCCCATATTTATATATCCTATGAAATTGGTAATGTGGATATAGAGCTTAAACCATTATCTACTGATTACTATGTATGTGATGCTGAGAATTATAATAAAGAAGTAAGTGATGATAAGCATAAGCTTCTTTTACTAAAGGATATAGGAAGAAGAGAAAGTGGTATTAAGTATCTTCCTGTTATAGAAAATATCGATTACAGATCAGGTTTAAATTATCTGCAATACGATTTTAATATAGCAGAGGCTGGGGACTATAAGCTTGTATTTCAGCTGATGCCTAATAGTCCTTATGAATTTGGTAAGAAGATATATGTAGCTTATTCAGTTAATTCTGAAGATATAAATGATATAAAAACCTTACAGGTATTAAGTGATGAGTATGAACCTGGAGTAACTGATGATTGGAAAGAGGGAGTGCTTGACCATAGTCGTCTGGTTGAGGGAGTTGTAAGCCTTAAGGCAGGGCTTAATTCCATTAGATATTATGCGGCATCAAGGGAGAATGTTCTTGAAAGAATAATGGTGGTAAAAGAATCATTCAGTCTTCCTCAGTCCTATATGGGACCACCAGAAAATATCTTTTAGTGTTTGAAGAAATAAATGATTATAGTAGTTAATTAAAATGCGTATATAACATTTATAAATTAATAATATTATAGGAGATAATTGTATGAAAATGTCATTTCGCTGGTATGGAACCGGCAATGATTCTGTATCTCTTGCGGACATTAAACAGATTCCCGGAGTTGAAGAAATAGTGTGGGCTTTACACTATAAGCAACCCGGGGAAGTGTGGGAAATTGAGGAGATACAGAAGGTTAAGGATGAACTTGACCAGTACGGCTTCGGAATGGAGGTCGTTGAGTCTGTAAATGTTCATGATGATATTAAAACAGCAGGACCTAATAGGGAGCTTTATATAGAAAACTATAAGACGACCCTTCGTAATCTTGCAAAGTTTGGGGTTAAGGTGGTCTGCTACAACTTTATGCCGGTTTTTGACTGGACCAGAACAGACCTCTTTCATCCACTTCCAGATGGATCCACTGCTCTTTATTATGAGAAGGCTAAAATCAAGCAGGATCCTCAGGAGATGGCAGACTATATTCTTCGTGAATGTGAGGGGTATACAATGCCGGGATGGGAGCCTGAAAGAATGGCTGTTTTAAATGATTTATTTAAAATGTATGAGAATGTAGATAAGGAAACCCTGTGGGATAATCTTAAGTATTTCCTTGAAAGTCTTATGCCTGTATGCCATGAAACTGGAATTAAAATGGCTATACATCCGGATGATCCACCATGGGATATATTTGGTCTTCCAAGACTTCTTGTTGATGCGGAGTCGGTAGACCGATTTGTAAAAATGGTTGATGATCCATATAATTGTCTGACATTATGCAGTGGTTCACTTGGATCTAATCCAGATAATAACGTGGCAGATATAGTCAGACGTCATGCGTCCAGGATAGCATTTGCTCATATCAGAAATGTAAAGCATTACCCTAATGGTGACTTTAGTGAGACCTCTCACAGAGACTGTGACGGTGATGTGGGAATACTTGATATAATCAAAGCCTATCATGACGCGGGCTTCGACGGTTATATAAGGCCGGATCACGGTAGACACTTGTGGGGGGAGAAATCCAGACCTGGTTATGGTTTATATGATAGAGCCCTTGGAATAATGTATATTCTTGGTGCCTGGGATATGCTAGATAAATTAGAAAAATAATATTAGTGAGGTGGGAAACATTGATATTAAATTGTGAAAGTATTAAAGGGGAAAAAAGTAAATGGAAGGAAGCGGGAATAAAGCTTCCTGGATATGATATAGAAGGTGTCAGAAAAAATACTGAGAATAATCCTCAGTGGCTGCATTTTGGAGCTGGAAATATATTTAGGGGTTTTATTGCCGGCTTAGCAGATGATCTTCTCGAAAAGGGACTTATGACTAGTGGTGTCATTGCGGCAGAAACCTATGATGGACAGATTATAGAGAAGATTTATGAGCCTTATGATATGCTTACATTATCAGTAGGACTTAGGGCCAGTGGAGACAGTATTAAGAGTGTTACTGCAGGAATTGGCGGAGCCTTAAGGCTTGATCAAAATGATTTTACAAAGGTGAAAGATATAGCTATTAACCCATCTCTTCAAATGATTTCCTTCACTATTACTGAGAAGGGTTATGCCTGCAAGGATATGAAGGGAAAGATTCTGGCTGGCATAAATAATGATATTGAAGAGGGACCTGGTAATAACGTTACTGTTATGGGAATAGTAACCTCTCTCTTATATGAAAGATTTAAAAATGGTGCCTATCCAATTGCTCTTGTAAGCATGGACAACTGCAGCCAGAATGGTAAAAAGTTAAGGGACGCAGTTATCTTTATTGCTGAGAAGTGGAATCTTCGCGGACTTATAGAAAAGGACTTTATTGATTATATAAGTGACGACCATAAGGTTTCATTTCCATGGTCAATGATAGATAAGATCACACCAAGGCCTGATGAGAGAATTGCTGAGGAGCTTAAAAATCTTGGAGTTGAAGGAATGGACCCTATTGTCACGGAAAAGCATACCTTTATAGCTCCATTTGTAAATGCAGAAATTCCTCAGTATCTTGTGATTGAAGATAAGTTTCCTAATGGAAGACCACCTCTTGAAAAGGCCGGAGTTTATATGACTGACAGAACAACGGTAAATAATGCAGAGAAGATGAAGGTTATGACCTGTCTTAATCCCCTTCATACAGCTCTTGCTTTAGCTGGATGTATTCTTGGCTTTAAGAAAATATCAGACGAGATGCAGGACCCTGATCTTAAGAAGCTGGTTTATCAGCTGGGTGATGAGGGAATGAAGGTGGTTGTAAGTCCTGGAATAATTAATCCTAAGGACTTTATAAAGGAAGTTCTTGAGGAAAGACTTACTAATCCTAATCTGCCTGATACTCCTCAAAGAATTGCTACTGATACCAGTCAGAAGCTTGCCATAAGATTTGGAGAAACCATTATCGGCTACACAGAACAGGGACAGGAAGATAATCTTAGGATTATACCATTTGTAATAGCTTCCTGGTTCAGATATTTAGTAGGTAAGGATGATATGGGTAATGATATGCCTCTTAGTCCTGACCCTATGCTGGATATGATGAATTCAGTTATGAAGGGAATTGATATTGGTAAGGATAATGATGGTGTTGTGGCAATCGACTGGATTCTTACAAATATTGACCTTTTTGGATCTAATCTTATGGAGATAGATGGTCTTGCAGATAAGATAAAGAATTATCTTAAGGAAATGCTGAAAGAGCCCGGAGCTTATAGAAGGGTACTTCATGAATTAGTAAGTGAGTAGTTTTTAATAATTTAATAGAGAAATGATTAATGATTTGATAGAGATATGATTAATGACTTAATAGAGCTTTATCCATGACTTGATAGAGATATGATTAATGATTTGATCAGTAATTTGTTTTTGAACATTAAGGGGAACAACATGCTAAAGTTATCAAGTGTTTTTAGTGATTGGATGCTGCTGCAAAGGGACACTGCAGATAATCTGGTCTGGGGATTTTCAGATAAAAATAGTAATGTAAAGGTTGCTATCATAGATTCAGGGACAGGTGATAAAATTTTTGAGGCTGATACTGAGTCTGATAAAGATGGGTATTTCGAAGTCAGTCTCGATTCTTTTGAGGCTGGCGGAGATTATAAGCTTATAGTAAGTAGTGGTTTGGAGAATTTCACATATAATCATATAGCCTTTGGAGATATATTTATATGTGGCGGTCAGTCCAATATGGAATTACCACTGAATCGTACTCTGGAAAGATATGAGGAGGAGCTTAAGGAGGTTGATGACAAGAATATAAGATTCTTCCATGTTCCTGAAAAATATAATTTCCATCATACCGAGGATATGATTGAATCTGGTAAATGGGAGTATGCTAAGTGCCCCCAGCTCCTTGATTTTGGTGCCCTTGCCTTTTTTACGGCAGCAGAGTTAAGAAAAAGAGAGGATGTGCCAATTGGAATCTACAATACCTCTATTGGTGGAACTCCTATAAAGTCCTGGATCAGCGAAGAAACCATGAGGACCCTTGGATTACATTTGGATGAGTTCCTGGAGTGTCAGAATGATGAATATGTTTCTGAAACCATAGAAAGGGAACTTAAGGAGGACTCTGAGTGGAGAGAGACAGCTGACAAGGCCTTCGACCTTCCTCTTGATGCATGTCCAAAGGGTACGGTTAATATGCCTGGATTTTTTGAAGATATACCTGAGCTTGAGGGTAAGGTAATGGCCATATATATGCATAAGGACGTGGAGATTCCTGAGTCCTTTGTTAATCAGGATTGTAAGCTTTACCTTGGAGCTCTTATTGATTCAGATAAGACATATCTTAATGGTCAGCTGGTGGGGGAAACTGGATATCTTTATCCGCCAAGAATATATAGGCTTTCACCTGGTACCTTAAAGGCGGGCATTAACCACATTGATATCAGGCTTCTAGTATTCAGGGACCAGGGTGGTTTTATGCCGGGAATGAATTATAAGATCAAGGCTTCTGACGGTCAGGAGGTATCCTTAGAGGGTAAGTGGGCCTATGAAATAGTAAAGGATATGCCATATCTGCCTAATCTTACATTTTTCTCCTACAAGGCAACTGGTGTATATAATGGAATGATTTATCCACTTAGAAAGCAGAAGAACAGGGGAATCTTATTCTATCAGGGTGAGTCAAATGTAGATGATTATAAAACCTATAAGGAAGAATTCGAGGCCTGTATAAATGACTGGAGAAGGCTTTGGAATACGCCTGAGCTTCCATTTATCTTTGTTCAGATAGCCTCCTGGTGTGAGGGAAGAAGAGAATTTGGTGATAAGAGGGCTTATCTTACAGAGGAACAGCGTAAATGCACAGAGCTTCCTAAGACTGCTATGATTCAGGCCTATGATCTTGGGGAATATAATGATCTTCACCCAACTAATAAAAAAGAGCTTGGAAGAAGAATGGCTCTTGCTGTAGAGGATCTTGTATATGGAAAATGTAATTATATACCAGGCCCTGAGGCTATAGAAATTAAGTGGGGAGCTTTCAGAGAAGATGAAGGTAATATAGTGGTAGAGGTTTTATTCTCTGAAGACCTTATATTATCCCATGGTCTGGGAGTTATAGTTGATGATAAGCGTGATGAGGAAAACATAAGAGGTTTCTATTATATAAAGGATGGGAAGAGATTTGATGCGGAGGCTAAGCTTATTGGCTCTGACAAGGTTTTGGTTAAAATTCCTGATACGGCAGAGGCACTAAGCTATGCATGGAGTGATTCCTGTCTGGAAGCAAATCTTTATTCAAAGGATATACTTCCTGTGGTTCCATTTTATGCTTCACGTGGTTCTAATTTATAAAATTTAAGAAGAAGGTTAGATGTATGTTAAGAGAAGTGAGTGTAAAGAATGGTAAGCTAAGGGGTCTTGCCTCGGCTGATCCCAGGGTTACCGTATTTAAAGGGGTTCCATATGCAGCACCACCAGTAGGAAAGAACAGGTGGAGACCGCCTCAGCCATTAGAGGATTGGGAGGGAACCTATCTTGCAAATGAATTTGCTCCTATATCAGTTCAGGATGTGCCTGGTCTGGGGGATGATGTATATTGTAAGGAGTGGCATGTAGACCCTGATATTCCAATGGATGAGGATTGTCTCTATCTTAATGTGTGGACTCCTGCTAAAAGTGAAGATGAGAAATTACCTGTTCTGGTATGGTATTTTGGTGGAGCCTTCCAGTGGGGCTATACTGCGGAAATGGAGTTCGATGGAGAGAAACTTGCAAGAAGAGGAATAATTGTTGTAAGTATCAATTACCGTCTAGCCCTGATGGGATTCCTTGCCCACCCAGAGCTTACAAAGGAAAATCCAGATGGACCATGTAATTTTGGACTTCTTGATCAACAGGCTGGACTTCGTTGGGTAAAGGATAATATCCAGGCCTTTGGTGGTGATCCTGAAAATATTGTTATTGCCGGTCAGTCGGCTGGTGGTGCAAGTGTTATGCAGCAGCTTACCTGTAAGGCTAATAAGGATATAGTAAAGGGTGCAGTAATATTTAGCGGAATGATAGAGATGGATGATCCGGATGGTGATATATTTGATCCTATCAGCCTTGAGGAAGCGGAAAAACGTGGTCAGGCCTTCTTTGATTATATTGGTGTTAAGACCCTTGAAGAAGCTAGAGCTATAGATGCATTTAAGCTTAGGGACCTATACGGGGACTATTCCAAAGATGGAATGGCTCTTAAGATGTTCCCCATAATCGATGGGGTAAACTATCTTGGAGATCCTTTGAAGAGACTTATTAATGGGGACTGTCCTGATGTGCCTATTATTAGTGGATATACCAGCGATGAATTTACATTTAATGGAATAAATGTAGTTGAAAGGTCAATAAGAAACAGCCTTAATAAAGCGATTACAAAGGATAAGGAAGAGGGCAGGAAAAGATGCTTCTACTCCTACTGCTTTGATCCTGATATACCAGGTGAAGACGACCCTGGAACATTTCACTCTGTTGACCTCTGGTTCTGGTTTGAAAGCCTTGGCAAATGCTGGAGACCATTCAGGGGAAGGCACTATGACCTGTCCAGAATAATGTGTAACTATCTTGCCAACTTTGTTAAGAATAAGAATCCCAATGGACTTGATGACGATGGGACCACCATGCCTGAGTGGAATCCATACGATCTGGCCCAGGATAACATTTTAAAACTAAGCACCTGATTTGCCAAAGGGGTCAGACCCTATTGGTAAATTTTTGTTGACATATGTCAGATAAAGCAATATTATTATTGTGACATATGTCAGAAAAGAGGAAATGCTATGTCAAGGAAACCTAGAAGCAGATCTATATATGCTTATCCGGATTTTTGGACTTTCGGTCCTGAGGAGACTCCTTCGGATACGATTATAATGACCCTTGATGAGTACGAGGCCATAAGGCTTATTGATAAGGAAGGCAAGACACAGGAAGAGTGCGCGGTTCTCATGAATGTGGCGCGAACCACAGTTACTAATATATATGATAGCGCTCGTCGTAAGATTGCTGATGCCATAGTTGAGGGTAAGAGACTTGAGTTTAAGGGTGGAGCCTATCAGATAAGCCGTGGGTCAGAACTTACAATTGACAAGAAAGGAAGTAACATAATGAGAGTAGCAGTAACTTATGAAGATGGTCAGGTTTTTCAGCATTTTGGACACACAGAGCAGTTTAAGGTTTATGATATCCAGGATGGAAATGTAATTAATAGTCAGGTTATAGACACTAATGGACAGGGTCACGGGGCACTTGCAGGCTTCCTTAGCATGGCTGAGGTTGATACACTTATCTGTGGCGGAATTGGAATGGGCGCCCAGAGAGCTCTTGCAGAAGCTGGCGTTAAGCTTTATGGTGGAGTTCAGGGAAATGCAGATGACGCGGTAAATGCACTTATAAGCGGTAATCTTGATTTTGATCCTGATGCAAGATGTGATCATCATGGAGAGGGACATTCCTGTGGCGGACACGGTGAGGGACATTCCTGTGGCGGACATGGTGAAGGCCATTCCTGCGGTCATCATGAATAATTGATTTAATATTAAATATAACTTGCCGATTTAATGTTAAATATAACTTGCCGATTTATTATTAAATATAAATTGCCGTTGACAAAATAATTTATTCTTGCTAGGATGTATTGGTTCATCGGAGGGTGAGTTATTCTTAAGAAATAGCGAGCTGGATAAGATGTCTGGTTGAGAGACCAGATTCTTGTCCAGCTTTTATTTTTGAAAGTGAAGAAAGCTAAATTATGTAAACCATAATCAAAGGGGTTAAACATATAAAAACAAAGGGAATGTGATAAATCGTAACATGGATTATGTAAACCAAGATAAGCACACTATAAAACCAAGATAAAGCACACCATAAAACCAAGATAAAGGCACCATAAAACCAAGAAAAAGACACCATAAAACCAAGATATTAACATTTAATAAATCAAAATAAATATAAAATTAAAAGGAAATATTATGGAAGACAGAATCGATTTTACAAAAGGAAAGATAGTATTACCACTTCTAAAATTCGCAGGACCAGTGCTTTTTGCCTTGTTTTTGCAAGCCATGTATGGAGCCGTAGACCTTATGATAGTTGGTAAATTTGCCAGCTCGGCAGATGTATCAGCAGTATCCACAGGTTCTCAGATTATGATGACTATAACAAACCTCATCAGCAGCCTCTGCATGGGAATGACTATAATACTGGGGCAGAAGATAGGCGAGAAAAAAGCGGCGGAAGGTGGACGTATAATAGGAAGTGGACTTATGCTCTTTATGGTATTTGGTCTGGTTTTAACATTTGTCCTGCCCCTGATGTCACCACAGCTTGCTGGTATTATGCATGCCCCTGAGGAAGCCTTTGATCTTACATCCATGTATATAAAAATCTGCGGCGGAGGTGCTGTTGTAATTATTGCTTATAATCTTATTGGTGGAATATTCAGAGGAATCGGGGACTCAAATACCCCTCTTGTGACGGTAATGATTGCCTGTATTTGTAATATAGTAGGGGATTTGATTCTGGTTGCAGGTCTTCAGATGGGAACAGTAGGAGCTGCCATTGCAACGGTTGGGGCTCAGCTTATCAGCGTCCTTATCTCCCTCCTTCTTATTTCAAGAAAAAAACTTCCCTTTGAAATGCATTTGAATAATCTGAAATGGGACAAGAAAATTATAAAAAGAATTCTTCTAGTGGGCTCACCGATAGCTCTTCAGGATCTTCTGGTTGGAATATCTTTCTTAGTTATACTTTCAATTGTAAATGCTATTGGTCTTATCCAATCTGCAGGCGTTGGAGTTGCTGAAAAAGTCTGTGCCTTTATCATGCTGGTGCCAGCTGCATTTATGCAATCCATGTCAGCATTTGTTGCCCAGAACAAGGGGGCAGGCAGATTTGACAGGGCTATCAAGGGCTTTAAGTCGGCAGTTTCTATATCATTTTTATTTGGTATGCTTATGTTTTATATGGCATTTTTCCATGGGGATATGCTTGCTGGTATTTTTTCAAATGATGAAGTTGTCATTCTTGCTGCGGCAGATTATCTCAAAGCCTATGCCATAGACTGTCTGCTTACATGCTTTCTATTTTGTTTCATTGGCTTTTATAATGGGCTGGGCCATACCTCATTTGTCATGGTGCAGGGAATTATCGGTGCCTTTGCAGTCCGCGTGCCCGTATCATTTATCATGAGCAGGATGGCTGGGGTTACCCTGTTTCGTATAGGACTTGCCACACCTTGCTCAACTGTAATTCAGATAGCTATATGCCTGGTTTTTCTCATATATATAAGGAGACACAACAATAAAATGGTAACGGTTCCCCATACTATATAATCTTCTGTGCGGTATGAATAAGCGTGGTTTTTCTTTCTTTTTTCAAAAATATAATATAAATTTTTATAAGCGACGTATGAAAGTTTAAGTGATTTTAATGACATAAACTGGCCTATAAAGAAAGCCTTTTAATAATAAAAATACATGGATATATATGGGTAAAACCATAAAGAAAATGTTAAAAATATGCCTTAGTCTGCTTGATTTAGGGGACAAATCAGAGTATTCTAAATAAATATAAGGAAGGGAAAATAATTGCGTAAAAATCGCAGGAAAAAAGGAGGACTAAAATGAAGTTAGCAGTTATTTATGATTCAAAAACAGGAAATACCCAGCAGGCAGGTGAATGGATTGTCGAGGGTATGAATGGGATTCCCGGAGTCCAGGCAAAGGCATTCTCAATTGATGATGTGGACCAGGATTTTGTGAAAGAGGCAAAGGGAATCGTGGCTGGATCACCATCCTATGCAGCAGCAATGACACCGGCTTTACATGCATGGCTTCTGGAGAATGGGGGTCAGCTTGGTTTTGCTGGAAAGCTGGGTGGAGCATATGCCACAGAACAGTTTACTCATGGTGGAGGAGAAAGCGTAATCCAGAATATTCTTACTATTGAAATGGTTAATGGTATGCTTTGTTATTCAAGTGGCGGCGCCTGCGGAGCTCCTTATATACACCTTGGCCCTATAGGTGTTAATAATAACGTAGAAAAGCATAACGGTATGGATTATTATAAGGATTATTTTACGATCTTTGGAAAGCGTTTTGCTGATAAGGCCCTTGAGCTTTTCAATGACTAATAAATGACCAATAAATGATTAATAATTGAAATTATTTCTTAAATTTAATACTGGTTTGTCTATATTCTAAAGGTCGCATGCCATAGTATTCTTTGAATATCTTGGCAAAGCGGCCTTGATTTGTGTAACCGCATAAATCTGCAATATCAAATATAGATATGTCTGTTTCGGCAAGCATTTTTGCTGCTTTTTTCAGTCTGGCAATTTTCATATATTCAGATACATTCATATCAAACATGATTTTAAAATACTTTTTTAAACTGCTTTGACTGATATTCAGTTCTTCCGATATTTGTCTAATAGAAATATGAACTGATAAATCCTGAGTTAGTCTTTTATGTACGGCCCTTGCGATTTCCATCTGCCCCTTAGTAAGATAAAGGGTGCTTGTATCATTTGCTAATTCGTTTTTGGAAAGAATTCTCAGGATTTTTAACATGTTAAGTTTGATTATGTATGGATCCTCATCCTTATCGCTATACATATCTAGCCAGATTTTCTGTACTTCACTATTAGCTTCCAGTATGAGAAGCCCATTATTATTTTTACTTAGATTATTTAAACAGTTAATATCTATTTGGAATTCATTTAGAATATCCCATGTTTCTTTTGTAAACAATTCTTCAATTATGCCAACCTCAAATCCAAGATAAAAATCTGAAGGGTAGAAGAAGGATTCCTTTACAACATATCCACCTATGCTTATATTATTATCGGTCAAATATTTATATTTATCCCCGAATGCCTTAAATTCGCACCTTCCTGATAAGCAATAATTGATAACGATCATCTGTGTTTCTTTAGGAAATGTACCGGCATTTATATTTGTGGCATGTACCTCGTTCAGGAATAAATATATTCCAGGATAAAAAGGATAAAATGTATTAATGTAGTAGCCATCTTCAACCTCTTTTCTTTTTACCGTGATTTTTTCAATATCTCTTGGAAAAATAGTAGATATAGTATTTATGGTATTTGGTTTTTCCTTGTCGTAGTTCATGGGTTTTCCTCTTAAAAAAAACAGTGCTCAAATGTCCTTTTTTATTCAAATTTGCATAGAAAGTTAATTTATTCTAACATATATTAGTTACCTGTATCAAATAGGAATTTTTAGTTACTAAAAAAAATAAAGAAAGGGAAAAGTATGAATCTCACGGAATTAAAAAATGGACAAAGGGCCATAATAGTTAAGATTGAGGGTGATAGAAGATATCTTACCCGTATCACATCTATTGGTCTTAATGTTGGATGCAAGGTGGAAATGCTCCAGAACGTTAAGAAAAAACCACTACTTATTTATGGAAGAGACACAATGATTGCACTTAATAAGGAAGAATCTAAAAGAATTCAGGTGGAGGTGGCTGCATCATGACAGATAATAAAACTATAGCACTTTTGGGACAGCCTAATTCGGGTAAATCTTCAATTTTTAATAGTCTTACTGGTATGCATCAGCATGTTGGTAACTGGCCCGGCAAGACAGTAGAAAAGAAGGAAGGTACATTTGAATATAACAATGTAACATATACTATTGCTGACTTACCTGGTTCATACTCTCTTTCTGCAAACTCTGACGAAGAAATAGTAACAAGAGACTATATAGTAAAGAAAGACCTTGATATGGTTTGTATTTTGGCAGATTCGTCCCAGTTGGAGAGAAGCCTTTATATGCTGGCTGATTTTGCAGGACTTAAAACTCCGGCTATGCTGGTTTTAACCATGGGTGATGTTGCCAAGGTTAAGGGTAAAAAAATAGATAGGGATGCTCTTTCTAAAAAGCTTGGTATAGAGGTCTGTTCTGTTATTGCTTATGATAAGAAAACATTTGATCCTTTTTACAAGGCGGTTGAGAATACTATTCAAAACAAGACATGTTTAAATGCAGAAGGACTTTATTCGTTTTTCAAAACCTCAGATGTGGCAGAGGAATATGAAGCAGCTCTTGAAGTTGGAGAAAAGCTTGCAGATTCCCGCCGTACAAAGGAATGGATTGCTTCTAAAATACTCGAGGATGATGAGCTTATTCTAAGAGAACTTAAAATAAATAATCTTGAGAAGACTGATTCTTCGGCCAAGACCACTCTTAGGGTGAGTGATGCAAGGTTCAATTGGATTGATCAGATTCTTGAGGGCTGCTTTACAAATGATAAGAAGCCTTCTGAACTTCTTACAAAATTTGATAGAAAGGCCATAGGACCTAGAACAGGAGTTTTAATTTCAATACTTATGATGATAGTTGCTCTTGTAGGGTCCATGGTTGTTGCATTTCCTTTTATGGGACTGGGTGGAAGCATTCCAACAATATTAAATCCTCTGGTAGATGCTATTTCATCAGGTATTGGTATATCTGAAACTATTTCGCATTTTATTAAATCAACAGTAATTACATCCTTAGGATGGGTTATATCAATGGTTGGATTTATTTTCGGCATGAGTTTTGTTTTCGGAATCCTGGAAGAGGTTGGTTATATGGCCAGAGTGTCCTATGTTTTCGATAGATCCATGGGAAAAATCGGTCTTCAGGGTAAGGCTGTAATGCCTATGATCATGGGATTTGGTTGTACTATGGGTAGTGTTTCCGGTTCTAAGGTTATTGATTCCTATGGACAGAAGATACTTACAATAGCAGTTGCCTGGGCTATTCCATGTGGCGCTACATTTGTAGTTATTCCAACTCTGGCAAATGAATTTTTTGGAAACGTTGGTGGAATACTGGTTATGCTATTCATATTCCTTATAATGTTTGGTCATATTATTTTAACAGCAAAGATTTTTGGAAAGAAGCTTAATCCTGTGGATAAGAGAACAGGAATGGTAATGGAAATGCCTCCTTATCATAAGCCTAGATGGGGATTCGTTTTAAAGAATTCTCTCATGCGTATGTGGGATGTATTTGTGAAGGCCTTCAGCATCGAGCTTGTTGTATGTATCATATTCTACTTCCTGAGTTATTCATCTTCAGGAATCGAGACGAGTATTTTATATAAGGTAGGACATATTATAGAGCCGGTTTCTAAGTTCTTTGGAATGGGCTGGCAGACATTTATATCCTTCTTTGCAGCTATGCTTTCTAAGGAGGCGGTACTTGGTGTTTTGTCTGCTATATTTGCAAATACTGGTAATCTTACGGATTCTACAACAGGGCTTGCGGCTGCATCAGATAATGTTGCACAGTTAGTTGCTGCTTCTATTCCTAAGGCAGAGGCCCTTGCATTTATCATTGCAGTAACATTTAACATTCCATGTATTCAGGCAGTGGTTTCAACCTATAATGAAACTCACTCCGTAAAATGGACAGCCAGAATTGGAGGTTACTATGTCCTTACAGCCCTTGTTTTAGCTGCTATAGTTTATCATGTTGCAGCTCTCTTTATGTAAGAACTTTGGGTAAATGCCATAGTAGGAATTATATTAGTGAAGCTATTTTATAAGAAGCTATTTTATAAATAGAAATAATGGCTTATAAATTATGATTATGTTTTATAAGAGAAATATTGCGGGAAAATTTACATTTTTTAAATCATGATAAGGATGAAGAGGTAGATAAAATGGATGATTTGATTTCATTAATAACTGAATCTGAAATGATTTCCATGGTGGAATTATCTGATAAGCTTAATATGTCCAAGGATATGATCCTGGCTAGGCTGGAGAGATATGAACAGCTGGGCTTCATTAAAAGAGTGGTAGAAAAGGGTACTTCTTCATCCTGCTCCTGTAATTGTAATTCCTGCAAAGGCTGTAACATTTCAAAAGGACCTGACAAGCCCCTGGTTTATTGGATGAAAGGAGACCGCCTTAAATGAAAATGATTGACATAGTAGTAATATTAATTGTTATTCTTTTGGTCTTTGTAATAATCTTTCCTATGATAAAGAAGATAGCTAATAGGGAAACCTGCTGCGGTACAAAGAGGGAAAAAACTCCTAGAAAGCATTTAAGTCATGTGGCAGGACAATACGTCCTTACCATTGAGGGGATGAGATGTAGTAATTGTCAGAGACAGGTTACCAATGCGATTAATGCTATTGATGGCTTATCTGCTAAAGTGAGTCTTGAAAATAATGAGGCAATCGTATCTTATGAAGATAAACCCCGTAAAGAAGAAGCCATAGAAGCTATACAGAAGCTGGACTTCCTAGCCTACCTAAAATAAATTTACCAAAAGGGTCAGACCCCTTTGGCAAAAATTAAGAGCCCCGAATCGGAAGGGAGTGATCCAGGACTCTTTTTTATGTGTATAATATAATTTTAGCGAGAAAATGCAGATGCCTGGTCGATAAGCATTAGCTCTTCTTCGGTAAAACTTATATTCTTGATAGCATTGATATTGTCAAGTATCTGTGAAGGCTTGGATGCTCCAACTAAAACACTTGTTACGATACCGTCTTTCAGAATCCATGCAAGTGCCATTTCGGCAAGTGTCTGGCCACGATTTGCTGCGATTTCATTTAACTTTCTGATTCCGCTTATAGCATCGTCCGTTATATTCTTCTCTGATAAGAAACGTCCGTCTGTACGAACACGACTGTCTTCAGGAATTCCATTCAGGTATCTGTTGGAAAGCATACCCTGTGCAAGAGGGGAGAAGCAAATGATGCCTTTTCCAAGCTTGTGAGATGTTTCCTTCAGACCATTATTTTCAACCGTTCTGTTAAGAATGTTATAGCAGTTCTGATTAATGATAAATGGAACCTTAAGGTCACTTAGTATGGCACATGCTTTTTCCAGTGTAGGACCATCGTAATTGGAAAGTCCAACATATAAAGCCTTACCACTGTCTACTGCTGTTTTAAGAGCACCCATGGTTTCTTCCAGTGGTGTCTCAGGATCCATTCTGTGATGGTAGAAAATATCTACATAGTCAAGTCCCATTCTCTTAAGGGACTGGTCTAGACTTGCCAGAAGGTACTTACGGCTTCCGAAATCACCATAAGGTCCTGGCCACATATCATAACCTGCCTTGGTGGAAATAATCATTTCATCTCTATAAGGCAAGAAGTTTTCTTTCATGATTTTTCCGAAATTTTCTTCTGCACTTCCAGGCTTTGGTCCATAATTATTAGCAAGATCAAAATGTGTTATACCATTGTCAAATGCAGTGCAGCACATATCTACCATATTGGAATAAAGGCTTGTATCACCGAAGTTATGCCATAATCCAAGTGATACAGCAGGAAGCTTAAGTCCGCTTTTTCCAACACGATTATATATCATATTGTCATATCTTGAATCCTTTGCGATATACATAATGTCCTCCTTATTTAAATATTTGGTGTTTTTCTATTTACAAATGATACAGGTTAAAGTACACTTTAAGTCAAGAGCTTTTTTAAAATTTTTTTTAAGGGTGATTAAAATGGAAAAATATACAATATCGGAGGTTTCAAAAATATGTGATATTCCATCATCAACTTTACGTTATTACGAAGAATTAGGAATCATAAGTGATGTGGAAAGAGATAGTGGAGGTCAAAGACTGTATAGTCGTTCAAATATTGATCGTATTGAGGCTATAGGATGCTTTAAGGGGGCTGGCATGACTATGGCGGAAATAAAGGCTTTTTTCAAATATGAACAGAATGAATATGAATCCATTGATGATATGATGGAGCTGCTTAGGGGAAAGCAGGTTGAAGTGAAGGCTCAGTTTGCTCAATTATTTAAAGCATATAAGCATCTGCTTAGAAAACTGGATTATTATGGTGCTATAGATAATTATATAAAAGGTGAAGAAGAACAATCTGAAAGACCAAGGTGGGGGGATTATGGATCAAGGGATTATTCTCAGGAGGCCTTTAACGATGTAGAAAATATATGTCAAAATTTATTTGAAAAGTGATCCAACTGATCAAATAAAAATGTCATAAAATAATATTAATCTACAAAAGGCGGTCTTAAAAAATTTTTGATTTACTTGTATAAACTAAAAATATAATGAGGAGGTTATATTTGTGAGTGACGAGCAGATGAAGGATTTGGAAAAAGAATCCCACGAAAAAGAACCTAAAGAAACAATTTGGGAACATTGGTCTGGTAATACAGAGGTTTTTATAGGTACAATTATTCTTTTTTCGGTTATAACTATAATAGCAGGATTTATTTCTTATCTGATGTTCAGTAGTCATATTATGTATAGCAGGGCTTCCTATAAATATGAAACTAATGGCTTACTTGTTGATATAGTTGAGTATCAGGATCATGAGGAACGATGGAAGAAAAGTGATTTAAGTGGCAGTGATAAAGAAGGGGTCGTAGTTGAAGATTATAAGGTTTATGAGCTGACCTGGGAATATGAATTTAATAATAAAATTGAGACTATTGTGCAATATAAGCGTAGGTTTAATTTGTCTGAGATAGGCGATACGAGGAAGCTTTATTTTTATAGTCAGGATGGTAAGACTTATAAAATTAAGCCATATAGCCGTCTTACAGATACAATTTCTATAGTATGTGGATTTTTATTTATAATTGGTCTATATATGATTATAAGAGTTTTGATTCAGAGAATTAAATTTATAAAAATGAAGAGAAGAGTAAAATAATCGATTATCACTTAATCAGCGAAATAGAGTGATA
>JAILGP010000142.1 GCA_024696635.1 Eubacterium sp.
GATATAAATGCTGACAGAAACAGGGAAGAATCAATTATAAAATATCAAAGATTACTGGCCAGTGCATTTAAAAAATATGCCACAATAAAGATTTCCATGAATCTATTTACCATGTATGAAATGTCTGAAGAAATCAGCATGGATAGAAGAGAAGAAATTGAAGGATATATTGACATGATCAATCTGGCACTTAGATCAGTTTATCTTGATAGATCTCTTTCTGATCCTTCTATAATTGAAGAAATTAAGAACATAAGAGATACAATTACTGGCAAAATGCGTATACTTACTGCTTATACAGATGCCTTGGAAATATATGAATATATAGTTAATAGATGTGAACCTAAAATTCTTGATATTGTTGATGAAGATATTGATATTGATACCCTGGCAAAGGATATGTATGATTTTGTATTTTCTGATGATGACAAAATTGTTATCAATACAAAAATTCAGGATTTTATAGGTCAGCTTCCTGTTAGAATGACTAAACAAAGATTTTATGATATAATATCTAATTCCCTGGCTATTTATAGGGGAGGAGAACAAAGCGCTCTTGATGATTTTGTTGAAAGTATCAGAGATACAGCTCTCATTAATTTTAAGACTGCTGATCTGGAACAATATCCACAGCTTAAAGAAATTTATAATACATTAAAATATACAGATTATAAAAATCTTGACAGAAAGAGTCTTGATGCAGCAAATGATATGATTACAGATGCATCTACTATAATTAAAGAATCTGTCACAGATTATCTTATGCTTACGGAAATAATAAATGATACACTTATTGTTCTTTATACCGATTCCCTTTCCTCTGAAAAATATATGACAGAAGAGGATGAGATAGCTGGACAGATAATTTGTGAAATTATCCAGGCTGATGATATTTATCAGGCCTCTGATAAATTTGATAAATTATTCCTTAAGCTTGAAGGTGTGCAGGAAGAGGATTACGAAATTCTTTCCAAGCTGGAGGTTAATCTGGATGATTTATATAATGTTTACTACGATATGTATGAAACGGGAACAATAAGAGAGTCCTTTGAAAAGCTTTATAAAGCTGATATGCTGACATCTACTTCCCTATATATGGATATTGATTCATCTACACCAGATATAAAGGTTGTAGCTGAAGAAGTAGATGAAATCTATATAAATGAAAGTAAAAATAGTCTTATTGAAGATTTTGATAAGCTTTTTGAAAAACTTGGAAAACAGGAAAAAAGGAGTGTCATGGCCAAGGTTCTTGCCCAGATGCCTGTATTCTTTAATTCCAGAGATGAGATACTTGAGTACTTTAAATATGCACTTTCAAGCTGTACCGATAAGGGAGAGCTTACAGCATTTCGCGATATAGCAGGAGATATGATGTTATGAAAATGTGTATAGCCCCTGGCGTATACTCAGATATGATAGAAGATAAGGAGTTTGGGAAGCTCTTAAAGAAGGTTGCCCGGAAAAAACCTGTGGCGACTGGTCTTTTTGTTGTCACTAAACCACTTTATGAAGCTGGAATCATGGAGATATATGATTATAATGAGCTTTTGCAACCATTTTATAGAAAGAAGAAAATAAAGCTTAATATAATAGGAATATCAAGCTCCAGACAAGGCGCAAAAGAGATTGTCAAAAATATAATTGATGATATGTATGATAGTCTTGGAACTATAGATGTCACAGGATTTTTTAAACTAGGATAATATACTATGGCCATATTACTTACAATTTTAAAAATAATAGGAATAGTGCTTCTGGTAATCCTTGGATTAGTTCTGCTTATTATACTTCTAGTACTTTTTCTACCAATCAGCTACAGACTGAGTGGGGTTCATAATGAATCAGAAACTCGGGTGAAGGCATCTGTGAGCTATATGGTGGTTAAGGCTCTTGGATCTTTTGAAAAGGACGTGGGTTTGGATTATAAAGTTAAAATACTTTTCTTTCAGATTCTACCTAAAAAAGAGAAGAAGGATGATGGCAGTCAAACTTCAGAACAATATTTATCTGGAGAATCTGAGAGCTTTAGTAATATAGAAAATCAGGATGCTTCTTCTAATGTGCTTGATTCTAATCAGTCTTTAGACCATATAAGTGAGAATATAATTTCTCCTCAAAATTCAGATGATGTTCTGGAATCACACATAGATAGTGATAATAATTCGGATGAGGTTTCACTTATGTCAGATCTTGATGAATTAGAAAATGATCCTCAATATATTAAAGAATTAGAAAAAGAGGAGAAAATTAAACGGCGTAAGGAAAAGCAGGAAGAAAAAAGAAGAAAAAAAGAAGAGGCATTAGCTGGTGAAGGCCAGGAGAAAATGGATATTAGCGACAAAATCGATAATATGATGGATAAGGTTGAGGATGGTCTTAATAATCTGGATAAAAAAATTCAGGATATACTTGTAAAGCTTGACCATGTTCTTCAGCTTCTTGATAAAGATTTTGCCCAGAGAACTCTTTCCAGGGTTTTTAAAATCCTTAAAAGACTCTTTGGTACTATTAAACCTAAGAAGAGTAAGGCTTATCTTCATTTAGGACTTGGTTCTTCGGCTGACACAGGTGATATACTTGGTAAAATATCAATGTTTTATCCCCTTTGGGGAAGATGGCTTAATATTGAGCCTGATTTCTATAACAAGGTTATTGAAGGCGACCTTGATATAAAGGGCAGGATATACCTGTTCAGAATAGTTGGGCCGGCAATTCGTATGGTTCTCACAAGAGATTTCTGGAGAACAATCAAGCTGGCTAAAAAGATATAATTGATTTAATGGTTTTTTTGTTCGTTATTAAAATTTCAGGTTAAATTATTTTTCTTTAATTATTTAATTAAATGCAAATTTTAATAATCAAAATAATTACTTATCTAAGAAGGATTTAGAATAAAAGTCGGATACAGGAGGTTCAAAATGGCAAACGGTAATGATTTCAATTCAACAGTCAATTCACTTTTTAAGGGAATGGATGCATTTCTTACTTCAAAGTCTGTAGTTGGAGATCCTATTAAGGTTGGAGATACAACAATAATTCCACTTTGTGATGTTAACTTCGGGGTTGGAGCAGGTGCATTTGGAGGAAAAAGATCTGATTCAGCAGGAGGTGGTATGGGAGGCAAGCTTTCACCTACTGCAATAATAGTTATTAAAGATGGCTATTCACAGATTATAAATGTAAATGAGGATAAGGGTTCTCTTGGAAAGGTTCTGGATATGATTCCAGGCGTTGCAGAAAAGCTTAAGGCTGTGTTAAATAAAAATACTGTGACGGATGATGAAATGGAGAAAATCGGAGAGGTTGCTGAGAACCTAACTGATCAGGAGTTTTAAATAATATTTGTTTAATTGTAAAATATAAGTATAAAAAAAATATAATTAAAAATTAAATTTTAATTATATTCTAAATCTTAATAATATTTTTGATTATGATTAATGCCGGCGGCGGGGGTCGAACCCGCACGGTATTGCTACCAACAGATTTTGAGTCTGCCTCGTCTGCCAATTCCGACACGCCGGCGAAAAAAATATAAAACTTAAAAGCTTTTATATTGGACTTGAAATTTCAAGCTAGAGAGATACTAACATAAGTTTTAGTTAAAGTCAAACCTGAAATATTCCAAACAACATGAGATTAAAGGAGATATTATATTATGAATATTTTGGTAACAGGTGGTACAGGTTATATTGGATCACATACAGTAGTAGAGCTTATAAAGGCTGGACATGAAGTGGTTATCTTTGATAACCTATATAATTCAAAGGAAATAACACTTGATTATATTGAAAAAATAACAGGCATTAAGCCTAAATTTTATAAGGCGGATATGTTAAATCCTGAAGAAATGGAAATAATTTTCCGGGAAAATACATTTGATGCGGTAATACATTTTGCGGGACTTAAGGCTGTTGGGGAATCTGTAAAGCTTCCTCTTAAGTATTATGAAAATAATCTTTCAGGAACAATCAATCTTTGTAAGCTTATGGATAAATATGGCTGTAAAAAGATTATATTCTCTTCTTCAGCCACAGTTTATGGATCGCCTGCAAGCTGTCCTATAACAGAGGATTTTCCTAATTCAACAACTAATCCATATGGTACAACTAAACTTTTCCTTGAAAGAATATTAAGTGATCTTACAATTCCGGATCCAGAATGGAAGGTAATACTACTTAGATATTTCAATCCTATTGGTGCTGATGAAAGTGGACTTATTGGAGAATCTCCAAATGGAATTCCAAATAATCTTATGCCTTATATCATTCAGGTTGCTCTTGGAAAGCTTCCTGAGCTTGGTGTATTTGGAAATGATTACGATACACATGATGGAACAGGAGTAAGAGATTATATACATGTTACTGATCTTGCACTTGGTCATGTGGCTGCACTTAATAGAATTGAAAAGACAGAAGGCGTTGATATATATAATCTGGGTACAGGAACTGGATATAGTGTTCTTGATATTGTTAAGGCATTTGAAAAGGCTAATAATATTAAGATTCCTTACTCAATCAAACCACGTCGGGCTGGTGATATAGCTATGTGTTATGCAAATCCTGCTAAGGCTAAGAATGAGCTTGGATGGGAAGCAAAGTTTGATCTTGAAAGAATGTGTAAGGATTCCTGGAGATTTGCAGAAACTACACTTCGTAATAATGATTAATTTAAATCATATTTTATGCTAATAAAATAAGGGGAATATAATTCATATCAATAATAAAGATATTTTACTGACATTATTATCTTGTCTATATCTTTTTATTGATATGAATAATTGTATGATAAAACAATTCGTTTAACAATTATGGATACAAAAGAAAAGAATAAAATCAAACATAATTCGGATAATAATAAAAATATAGGAGTTTCAAATAATTCTAGAGATTTAATAGAAGAAAAACGTATAAAAAGAGATATTCAAAAGAAAAAAGCAAGATCTAATACCCAAAGAAGGAAAAGGGCTATAAGACTTGCGATATTCTGTGCTATTTTTACCATTGTTGTATTACTTGGTTCAGCATATATTATCTTACATATGATTTCTTCTAAAGAGAGCCTCAGGGAGGCCGGTATTGCTGCCTATAAGGAAGGAAATTATCAGGAGGCCACAAAAAACTTTATTGCATCACTTGGTGAAGAACAATGGTTTACTGAGGAAATGGATGAAGATACAAGATTATATCTTGCTGCAGCTTATATGTATACTGGAGAATATTTAAAGGCTGCTGATCAATATAACACCTTGCTTATAAATGAAAGTGAGATTCTTGATAAGGATACTATAGAGGGGTATCAGGGACTTGCAATTGCTCTTGATACGGCTGGCAATGGACAAATGGATGACAAAACCATTAATACACTTAATGAAGAAATTGAGAATGGGAATCCATCTGTGGCTATTATTTTGGGAGGATATTATCAGTCCCTTGGAGATTATGATAAAATGCTAAGCTATTACCAGACCTATATAGATACTTATGGAATTAATACATATATTGCTTATCAGTTGTCTTCTTATTATCTCACGCTTCAGGATTATGATAAGGCTGCTTCTTATATTAATCAGGGGCTTGCTGCATCAGATGACTTATATATTGATAAAATACAATTTAATGAAATTGTTATACTGGAAAAAAATCTTGATTATCAGGGGGCATTTGATAAGATTAGTGCTTTATTTGAAAAATATCCCGATAATGAAATTTATAAAAGAGAGTATGATTATCTTAATTCCAGAATTAATTTTGATACACAACCGGTTAATGGAGATGAAGAAACAGAATAAAAAATTTATATAATTAAATTGTTAAATCATAAAATATT
>JAILGP010000072.1 GCA_024696635.1 Eubacterium sp.
TTACTATAAAGATAGTGGAAGAAGCTAAAGCAAAAGGTCTTCATGCAAGACCAAGGTTTTCACCGGGATATGGAGATTTTCCTCTAGAGGTACAAAAGGATTTTGAGAGGATTCTTGAGATGCCTAAGCGTATTGGAGTTACACTTTCTGATAGTCTGCTTATGACACCAACCAAGTCTATCACTGCAGTTATTGGTCTATCAGAGATAGATACTAACTGCGAGAAGAGCGGCTGTGAACAGTGTAGTATGGCTGGAAAATGTGCTTATTCCAGGAGCTAAACCATAGAATAAAATTAAACTACTTGCGGAGAAACTAGATGTATAAAATATTTATAGTGGAAGATGATAAAGGAATAGCGGATGGTATAGTAGGATGTCTGCAGAATTGGGGAATGGAAGGTGTTACTGTCTCTGATTTCCAAAATGTTATGGAAGAGTTTAGAAACACTGAACCTCATCTTATATTGATGGATATTACTCTGCCGTTTATGGGTGGTTTTCATTGGTGTCAAGAAATCAGAAAAGAAAGTTCTGTTCCGATTATTTTTATTTCTTCAGCTTCTGACAATATGAATATGGTTATGGCAATGAATATGGGAGCGGATGATTTTATTGCGAAACCATTTGACCAGAGTGTTTTGGTGGCGAAGATATCGGCGTTGTTGAGACGCACCTATGATTTTAACCAGAGTAACTTAATTCTTTCTGTTGCAGGAGCGGTACTGAATACGAATAATAATACTCTGGAATTTAATGGTACAGTTTTTGAACTTCCAAGAAATGAATATCGTATCTTACTGACTTTAATGCAGAATAAGGATAAGGTGGTAAGCCGCGAGAAACTTATGGAAGAACTTTGGGAAACGGACTGCTTTGTAGATGAGAATACTCTTACTGTTAATGTGGGCAGACTTAGAAAAAGTCTTGAAAATATCGGTTTGAAGAATCTGATTAAGACTAAGTTCGGAGTAGGATATATTCTGGAGGATAAATGAAAATTCTGGATTATTTAAAATCGCGTAAAAAGATAATATTGTTGGTGGCGGTATTGCTAATGGTATTTTCTTCGTCTTATTTCCTTTTTGAAATGCCACTAATAACAGTTTTATATCCCCTGATTCTTTCTGTAGTGATTCTTATAGTGGTAGGAATAATTGATTATCTTATGACCCGAAAAAAGCATAAACAGTTATCATTTAATGATACATTGCCAGAGTCTTTAACAGACTTTCTACCGGAGAGTGATAGTTTGATTGAGCTGGATTACCGCCATATTATTGAGATGCTGAAGGAAGAGGAAAAAGTATCGAGAAATAGAGCAATTTCAGATTATAACAATATGGTGGAATATTATACTATATGGGCTCATCAGATTAAAACTCCTATAGCATCTATGCGTCTCACCCTTCAGTCTGATGACTCGGATCTGTCTAGAAGGATTAAGGGCGATCTGGTAAGAATAGAAGAGTATGTGGAAATGGTACTAACTTTCCTTAGGCTAGATTCCGATAGTACGGACTACCTTATAAAAGAAGTTGAGCTGGATGAGATGATTCGTCCGGCAATCAGGAAGTTTAAATCTGATTTTATTCAGAAAAAGCTTAGTGTGAATTATGATCAGGTTGAAGCAAAGATTCTTACAGATGAAAAGTGGCTTTTGTTTGTAATAGAGCAGATTATTTCAAATGCTGTTAAGTATACAACTACAGGTGGAATAACCATTTCACTTATGGATAACAAGGTACTATGTGTGGAGGATACAGGAATAGGAATTAATCCAGAGGATCTTCCTAGAATATTTGAGAATGGTTATACCGGCTTTAATGGTAGGGAGCAGAAACAGGCTAGTGGAATTGGGCTTTATCTATGCAGGCGGATTTGTGAGAATCTTGGTCATAGGATATGGGCTGAATCAACTCCAGGTAAAGGAACAAAAATGTTTCTGGATCTTAATACGGTTTCTCTTGGCGTTGAATAACAAATGTGACAAAGATGTAAGAAATATGTAAGCAGGTTCAATGGAATGAATCTGCTTACTTTCGTTATACTCATCATAGTAAAAGGCAAGAAAAACAAACATAAGAAAGGAAAAATGCTATGAGTTTACTAGAAGTAAAGAGTATAAAAAAAGAATATAAAACCCGATTAGGTGGTGTGTCTGTTACTGCACTTAAGAATGTCAGTTTTAGTGTGGAGAAAGGCGAATATGTAGCGATAATGGGGGAATCAGGAAGTGGAAAGACTACGCTTCTGAATATTCTGGCTGCACTTGACAAGCCTACTGAGGGGACTGTCATTTTGGATGGCATGGATCTAAGTTCTGTAAAGGATAAGGATGTTGCGAGATTTAGACGAGATAATCTAGGATATGTATTTCAGGACTTTAATCTATTAGATACATTTTCGCTGGAGGATAATATATGTCTTCCTCTTGTGCTTGCAGGAATGAAATATGAAGAAATGCAAAGGAAACTTGGTGAAATCGTTGAGCCTCTTGGGATTAAGGATTTGCTTAAGAAATATCCTTATGAGGTATCCGGAGGGCAGAAACAGAGAACGGCTGTGGCAAGAGCTCTTATTACTGAACCTAGAATAATTCTGGCTGATGAGCCTACAGGAGCACTTGATTCTAAATCTTCTGATGAGCTTTTAGGGATATTCAGGCAGGTCAATCAGATGGGACAGACTATTCTTATGGTTACACATTCCACAAAAGCTGCCAGCAATGCCTCCAGAGTTCTCTTTATCAAGGATGGAGTTATCTTCCATCAAATATACAGAGGGCAGGAAACGGATCAGCAAATGTATCAGAAAATCAGTGATACACTTACACTTCTCGCACAGGGAGGTGGTAAGTAATGAAGATAAATCTGTATCCTAAACTAGCCTTTGACGGAGTGAAAAAGAACAGCCGTTTATATATTCCTTATCTGGTTACCTGTGTGCTAATGGTTTCGATATATTATATAATTCATTTTCTTGGTAATTCAGGAGTGATGAAAGGAATGCCGGGTGGCGGAACTGCAACGCAGATGATGCAGATGGGATCGGTTGTTATGGCAATCTTTGGTACCATATTTTTGTTCTATACCCAGTCCACACTTATAAAAGGTCGAAAAAAGGAATTTGGTCTTTACAGCATTTTAGGTATGAATAAAAGCAGTATCGGAAGGGTCCTTTTTTTTGAAACTATGATCATATGGGGAATTTCAGTGATTATTGGTTTAATAGTGGGCATAGGACTGTCGAAATTGGCAGAACTTGGTTTTACTAAGCTGATTGAGGTTCCTACAAGATATACATTTTCTATTTCTGGAACTTCTGTTGTATCAACAATCGTTATATTCACGATTATATTTTTCCTGATCTATATTAATTCAGTTAGACAGATTAGGTTTGCTAATCCTACTCAGTTGGTGACTGCCGGAAGGGCGGGAGAGAAACCACCGAAAGCAAATTTGATAGTAGGAATATTGGGACTGATTGTATTAGGAGTAGGATATTATATTGCGCTAAGGATTAAGCAACCACTATCAGCACTTCTATGGTTCTTCGGTGCAGCTTTACTTGTGACCATAGGAACTTATCTAATTTTAATTGCGGGCTCGGTAATATTATGTAAACTGCTTCAAAAGAATAAGAATTACTATTATAAGACGAATCATTTTGTTTCTGTATCTTCTATGATGTATCGTATGAAGAGAAATGGAGCCAGCCTGGCGTCGATTTGTATTCTACTTACTATGATTCTTGTTATGCTCTCATCAACATCGGCGCTATATACAGGTTCAGAGGAATGTCTTGATGCTCGTTATCCAAATGATATTGGAGCATTTGCTTGTAAATATGGTTACGATGAAGGGGTAAGTGACCTTAGTGATAGATTGGAGAATGATCTGGAGTCAGTATCGGAAGCGCATGGAGCGGAAGTGACAAATAAAGTGACTTATTCAACTTATTCTATTAGTGGTTATCTTGAGAATAGCAAACTTCAGATAAAACTTAATTCCATGACTGATATGGCATTTATTGATTACGATAAGCTTGCTCAAATTCAGTTTCTTGATAAAGAAGTTTATAACAGTGTATTTGGTAATGATATTGATCTAAATCCTGGTGAGGTATTGGTGGGAACTTCAAAGCATGTTGAAATTGGAGATGTGTTTACCATTGGAGAAACTGAATTTAATGTGGTAGGAAGAATTGATGATAAAATTGGTGATATTGATAAGACCGTGGAAAGTGGGGCTTCTCCAACAGTTTTTGTTATAGTAAATGATGTTGATTCTGTTGCGCAGCAGTATATTCAGTATAAGGACTATGATGGTGAAGATATGCTGGCGTGGTTCTGGTACTGTAGATTTGATACGGGACTTGATGCAGATGGTCAGGTAGCGCTTGCAGAAGAATTAGATACTGCTTTTAGAGATGAACTGGATGGATTTGGATTTTCAAACTTTTATGCAGAAAGTCATGAGGCTGAGAGAGATGACTTTGTAGGTACATTTGGAGGACTTTTCTTTTTAGGAATTATGCTCAGCATGATATTCCTGCTTTCATGCGTGATCATAATATATTATAAGCAGGTATCAGAGGGGTTCGAGGATCGAGCCAACTTTGAGATAATGCAGAAGGTGGGAATGACAAAGAGGGAGATTAGAGATAGCATTAATTCCCAGATGTTTACGGTGTTTATGATACCAATAATCCTGGCGGTTGTTCACCTTTTGGTAGTGCTCCCGATAGTGAATAAACTACTTATGCTATTTGGGCTATTTAATTTTCCAAGACTTCTCATTACATCAGGAGTATGCGTGCTGCTTTGTGGTGTATTTTATGGAGTGATCTATAAGATAACTTCAAATGCATATTATAGGATTGTATCTGACTAAGTGTATTTAGGGCATGTCTGTCCACTAATTTAGTTAAAATCTTAAGGTCAGCGGGATCATTTTGGTTCTGCTGATTTTTTTCTAAGAAGTTTTATATTGTAAATCATTAGTTCAAATATTAAAATATAAGCGGCTGCTAAATATTTACTAGTGTCCCACTGAAAATGTGGGGCGAATTTATGTGTGAAAAACTTAAGTGTGCTTGAAAAAATATAATAAAAAATAGTAATAGAAAGAAATAAATATGAAAAAAGATTTAAGAGAAGGATTAGGAAAAGAATGGCTGAATCGCTAAATTCCTGTTTGCCGGGATAATGTGATAGTAAGTTTTATCGGAAGATACCTAAGCATTGGGGGATAAAGTTAAATGAAAATATATGTACTTTGGCATGTTTACAAACTAAGTGATGATATTGGAGAACATGACGAAGAGAAGTTGGTTGGAATCTATTCAACGGAGATAAAAGCGAGAGATGCTATTCAAAAACATAAGGACTTAGAAGGCTTTAGAGATTTGCCGTTGGAATGTTTTGAAATACATGAATATGAAATAGATAGGTCAAGCTGGAACGATGGTTTTACAACTGTTCGTTATGGAAAGTAGTATTCCAGATAAATTGAATTAACCAGCGATTTTGCTGATAAAAGAATTTTATTATTTCGAGAAGATATTGTATAATAACCATTAGCATTGCTCCTTTGTATGTATGATGGATGTTTGGACGCGGATATTATACATGAAAATGGAGGTCAATGCTCTTTTTATTTGCAAGACCTCTAAAATAAAGCGTTTATAAACAAAAAAGGGGTGTCTATTTGACACTACCGTAGTTTTATGAAAGGGAAAGAAAATGAAAAGACTTGTAGCTGTATGTATTCTTGTTTTTCTAATTCTTGGGGGAATAAGTTTCTTGTTATTTAAGGGTGACTCGAATAATAAACAATCGAACAGTGAAACCAATGATTCTGATATTACGATAACTAGTGTTGAAAAAACCGAAGAAGAGATTGTGCTTCCAATAGCATATTCTTCTCTAGAAGATGGATGTGTTACTGAAGTGAAAGCTCAACAAAGAGGAGATTGCTGGGCATATGCATGTGCCACAACTATTGATATAAAT
>JAILGP010000103.1 GCA_024696635.1 Eubacterium sp.
AAGCAAAAGCTGAAATAAAATTAGATATTATCAGTTTTTCCAAAGCAAGCATACTAACAGGTTTCAAATCATTTACATACAGCTTAAAAACAAAGAATATTACAATTACAAGCAATCCATAATAAGGAGTTATACGTATAATTTCTATAAGATATGTAAGAGATACATATTCAATATTTATTTCAGATATAGACATAATAGAAATAATATAAGCAAGTATAATAAAAGCATAATCAAATAATAAAATAATCAGATTTTTTATATCAGGCTTGAATTTTGGGGATTTCTGATTTTTTTTTGACATAGCCTCACTTGAATCATTCTTTTCCTTATCTTTTACAGAATCAAGATTAGCAAAAGAAGTATCTTTAACATTGTCCCGCATAAAGCTCCTCCCTGAAAAAATCATTTTTCACTATCATAATAGCCATAATAATCACCATAGTATTTGCCATAGCCATAATAACTCTTCCCTGTTTTTTCAACTTTATTAAGAATAGCTCCAAGGATACGACAATCACCCTGATCAAGTTGTTTTTTTACACCTTGAACAACCTTATAGCTTACATTATTTGACTCAATTACTATAATAGCACCATCGCATTTTTTTGCAACAAGTACTGCGTCGATTACTGAACCAAGCGGAGGACAATCAACAAGAACATAATCGTATATATCTCTACATTCCTTAATAAGCTTTTCAAACCTGGCGCTACCAAGTAATTCAGCAGGATTAGGAGCTTTAACACCAGTAAAGATAACATCCATATTATCTATATTAGTTGCGAAAATAACATCTTCAAAATTTTTAATCTGGCCCGAAAGATAATGAGAAAGGCCTGTAGTCTCCTTATCAGCACCATATCTAGACATGACGACTGATTTACGTATATCAGAGTCTATAAATAAAACTTTTTTTCCATCTTCTGCAAAAGAACGAGCAATATTAAATGTAACCTCTGTTTTTCCTTCATTAGGCATACTACTAGTAAATGCAATAGTCTTAATATTTTCACCCGAAAAACTTATATTAGTACGTATCCTTTTATAAGATTCATTAATATTAAAATCAAGTTTTTTGAGATTTTCAAATGTAACTATATTAGAATTATTATTATTAGACATACTTAGGCTCCCTTTTTATTTGGTACTTTTACACTAGACTCATGTCTATGTGTTTTCTTCCTGGATACCCCATCTTGAAGAGGTACCAGTCCAAGAGTATTAATACCAAGATATTTTTCAACATCTTCACTAGACTTAATTGTATCATCCATAATAAATAAAACAACGATAATACCACAAATAAGCACAAAACCTATCATAGCACCAATAATACTATTTTTTATAAGATTAGGTTCTGAAGGGGATTGAGGAATCTGACCATAGTCCATTATATTAGGCTTTTGAGTTTCCATTACCTCCGCCATTCTCTCTGAACTTACATCAGCAAGCTCATCAACAATCTTTTTAGCCAAAAAAGCATCATGATTACTAACAGTTATTTCAAGAAAACGAGTACTTGAAGGATTATTGACCGAAATAGAGCTTTTAAGTTCACTAGGTGAAATATCAAGCTGTAAATTATCAATAACAGACTGTAAAACAGGCCTGCTTGTTATAACAACAGCATAATCCTGTGTAAGTTGAGTACCCATCTGAATATCTGAAAGTGATGTTATACTAGTAGTTTTTGTAAGAACATAAATAATTGATGTAGACTTATATACCGGCTTCATAAAAAGCATTGTAACACCAGCTGATATACCAAGTCCTAATGCTGTAAAAAGAATTATAACCCATATCTTTGACAAAAGAACATGGAATAACTCCAAAAGATCAATTTCTAATTCTTTATTTGCCTCATTATTCATATCAGTTAATATATTTCCCTTCTATCATCATTTGAGCCGCAGTCTCCAACATAAACTCTGCATCCTCACATTTTTTTTCAATCCAACTTATATAATCCCTGGTATAGGGAGCTCTGGAATCAAGATTATGTGCATCTGTAGCGAAAAATGTTATATAACCATTTTTTACAAGCTTTCTGCACCATTTCTTATTATCATCAAAGAAACCCCCATCAATACTTGATATATTCATCTGAAGAAGACAGCCTCTTGATATCAGCTCTTCTATCCTATCTATTTTACCTTGAAGCTTCATATATCTTTCAACATGTGCAATGACAGGTAAATATCTTGCAGCTGAAAGCTCATCAATTGAATGAAGTATTTCGCTATAAGCTGTATCTATATTATATTCAACAAGAACATATTTAGTATTATTCATAGTATGAATATGTCCCTGTTTTAGACGAGTTAAAATTCCATCTTCATAATATATCTCATTACCAAGATATAAATTAATTTCAGAAAGTTTAGGGTCCTCAGAAGCTTTTTCCTTTAACTCTTCAAATATCTTATCAAGTTGATCATATGTATAATCAATTCCTTCTAAATAATAATGAGGAGTTAAAACAATATTCCTGGTTCCTTCTTCATATGCAATTCTAAGCATGTCCAAAGAAGTTTCCATATTTTTTGAACCATCATCTACTCCAGGAAGTATATGACAGTGAATATCAAATAGCCTCATAATATTTCCATTCTACTTAAAATATACTTTTAACACTTAAATAAATATTATCAATCAAAAATTTTTCTATCTTTTTATTTATTGCTATATTTTTGTAAACTACGGCTAAGTCCCACAAGAGACATACTTATAACAGCGCCAAAAGCACAAATAATGCCAAGAACCTTATTAATCCACTCAAGATGATTCTCTATAAATTTATATAAGTACTCAGGTTCTATAAATAAATATTTATCTATATTAAAAATATAAATAAA
>JAILGP010000137.1 GCA_024696635.1 Eubacterium sp.
TGAAAAGATCATCATTAATATTCTCAACCGGTTTGTCCGGATATCCCATTATCTTCATACATAAAAACCCCCTTACATAATGGTCTAACCTACATCTTAACATTATAATTTTTCATCATCAACTAAGTATTAACTTGTTTAGAAATATATTTATAACAGTCCTTAATCATCCCCTGTTCATCCCTTATTCAACCCTTATTCAAAGTCCCCAAAATGATATATTTTTCTATCCATTAATGAAAAAGCACACAATACAAATATGTACTGTGCGCTTTAAAATATATTGAGGGGGGACTCAATATTATTTCCTTATTTATACTTTTTAGAATGAATCTAATTAGTTTTACAAATTTTAATCCTGTTCATCATCGTCCATATCATCATCATCTATATAGTCAACATTATTAAATAAAACATGGAAAATTCCTCTCTCTTCTGGTAACAACATATGCCTAAGCATAGAGCTCGTAAATATATGTACAATGGTGTATAACAGAGTAACCATGAGTAAAGTCCTAAATGAATAATGTACTCTTGCAAAATTAGCAAATGCATAGAAGGTCAAATAAATTATAGGGAAACTCATAATGAATATAACAAGTCCATCCACCATTTTTCTTGCGAAACTTTTGTGCTTTCTAGTTGTTTCAATACCCGTCTTTTCCAACAAGGCTCTATTATTTTCTTCTTTTTTAGCAACCAAATATTTATATATTGCTCCCAGTGAAAGAGAAAACAGATTTCCGAAACCAAGGCATATAGTCAAGGTTAAAACCATATCACTGGTTATTCTGTCTGAAACCTCCTTACCTAAAAATACTAAACCTATTCCATAAATAAGTGTTTCAATTAGCGATAAAAAAAATGTTCTCAAATAATTTTCCCTCCTTCACCAAGCATATTTTTACGTGAAATACATCTACATAATCAATATCTCTATAAACTACGTCTTCATAATCTACATGTTAATAACCTATATATTAATAATCTATATATTAATAACTTTATGACTATATAGTTATACCTCAATTAATCAATAATAACAATATCCTATTGGTTTAAAATATTAATTTTTTAGACACCGAGGCCTGATTGTTTATTGTCCCCCCTCACACCAATCCATTATTATATATGGTAATTATGCTTTTATATGATAATTATGCTTTTATATGCCAGAAGCATTCGATAACAATTATAACTAAGATATTCTATAATAATTATAGATTACTAATGCATAATTTATTTTGCACAAATTTTAAGTATTTTTATTATTTTTATTCTGTGATTTATATTCTATTATTTAAATTCTATGATTTATATTCTATGATTTACATTTTAGAATTATTTGTTACTGGTCAAGCAGGGGGTAAGTAAATTTTAGAATTATTTGTTACTGGTCAAGCAGGGGGTAGGTAAATTTTATGATATTTGGAATGACTATGTACCAGATGCTTTGGTACTTCATGATATATTCAGTATTGGGCTGGGCTATAGAAGTATGCTACCACGCCGTCACCCTTGGCAAGGTGGTTAATAGGGGATTTCTAAATGGACCAGTCTGCCCGGTTTACGGTTCTGGCGTTATCATGGTTTTAATTGTCTTATATGAAATAGGTCAATTATTTGGGATAGATACTGACTTAGATTCTGTCAGTACCTCCATACTCTTTATAATAGGAATAATCTTTGCTACATTTATTGAGCTTGTGGCTGGTTTCCTTTTAGATAAGCTTTTCCATGCAAGATGGTGGGATTATAGTAATAATAAATTCAACCTCAATGGATATATATGCCTCGAGTTCAGTATTATATGGGGTCTTGCTATAGCATTTGTCCTTAGAATCGTACAGCCTTGCTTTGAAAGCCTTGTGGATTTTATTCCAAAACTACCAGGGATGATCCTACTGATAGTTTTCTATCTTATATTTATAGCAGATATTGTTATTACTGTTCTCACCGTTCTAAGGCTCAATAAAGAGCTGGAAAAAATGCAAACTATACAGAATTCCATTAACAAAATCAGCGATCAGATGTCTGAGCTCATTGGAAACACTACTATCAAGGCCATGGACAAGCTTTCAGAGGAGAAGGTTGAAATGGCCGAAAAAACAGGCGATATCATTGAAAATATTCAGGATAAGAGAAATGAATATGAACTTAAAAAGGCTGAGCTGGAGGATAAATTTGAGCATATCAAAAAAGAAATCATGTATCAGAAAATATTTGGTACAAGGCGACTGCTCATTGCATTTCCTAATATAAAGCATCAGAAATTCCAGAAACAGCTGGAAATCTTACTTTCCAAATATAAGAGTATCAGATAAATCCTATACCGTCCCCCAAAAGCCAGACTCCGATATATATCCAGTATTCTGGATACATATGATGTAAAGCTTGGAGGGCGGTATTTTTATGTTCACTCGTTATCTTCACCAGGAACGATGGTAGATACTCCGTCCTTTATCTTGGTCACCTCAAGTCTCTTATAAAGATCCGATTCCATAAGTGCTTCCACGTGTGTGATAATACCAATCTGACGATCTTCTGTGGTAAGTCCGCTAAGTACATTCATTGAATTATCCAGACGTTTCCTATCCAGTGTACCAAAGCCTTCATCAATGAACATACTGTCAATTCTTACTCTTCCATTCTTCTTCATCTGTGTAACCTCAGAAAGTCCAAGGGCAAGTGACAATGATGCTTCAAAGGTCTGTCCACCTGATAGTAGGGCAACTACATTCTCCTTTCCATCATTATCTACACAAACTATATCAAGATCACGAGGTTCTTCACCCTTCTTATCACTCTTATTCCTATGTACTCTGGTCTCCAGATGGTATTCTCCATCCATGAGTTCTTCAAAATAAACGGATGCCTTAGAAACTATCTCATTAAAATAGTCAGCAAGTACATAGTCCTTGAAATGATATCTACTGCTGCAGTTATTTTCAACCATAGGCTTAAGCTCCATCTCTATACGCCTAAACTTTTCTTTATCCTTCAGACATTTTTCAATGGCAGTCTTAGAACTCTCAGTATCATCAAGATTATTCTTGGCAACATCTCTCTGTTTCTTAAGTTCATCCTTTTTAGCCTTGCAGGTATTTATATTATTTTGAATTTCTGAAAGGTCTACTTCCTTAAGGCCCTGGGTCAGTTTTTGATATTCTTCAAGTTTAGAATTAAGATTTATAACTGCCTTATTGTATTTATCTAATGATCCAGTATATTTCTCTATCCAGCCTTCAGCTTCTTCAACATCTGCAAATGCCTCGGTCCTGCCCTTCGGTATCAGTGCATTCTTATAAGCATCTATATCAGAAAAACCATATACCTTCAGCTGCTTATTAAAGTCTTCAGTAAAGCTTGTTAAATCAGCCTCTCTTACCTGCGTATTCTTTTTATTTTCTCCTATCTTACCATTTAAGCTGACAATTTCTTCACTGATCTTTTTAAATTTGTCAGAAGCTTGCTTATAGGAATCCTCTATAGCTTTAATCTGCTCATTATTGGTATTTATCTTGTTTAATGCAATATCCTTATTTTCTGGGAAGCCAGCCAGGTCTTTCTTTGCATTCTCTACATTATTGTTATTAGTTATGCATTCATTATTCTTTATATTAAGCTGATTTTGAAGAACTTTCTCCTTTGCTGATAAATCATTATAGCTATTCTGAAGCGTCACCTTCTCATTTGCTGCTTTTATCTTCTGATCACGGTTTCCAACTGCATTGTTATAATTTGTAACAGCTTTACCATATTCATTCTCATAATAATTTATTGCATCGCCTATCATCTGACCATTAGCTATATTATTCCAGTCTATACCATCATTTGTATTTAATAGCTTAACAGTATTGTCTACTACATGAAACTTTCTGTTTTCCAGATCAGTCTTCATATTATTACAAGTGGTATGCAGTTTCTGCTCTTTCTCACTTAAATCTGTAAAAAGCTTATATATTCTCTCCACCTCTTCGTTGGTAAGGGTTTCTTCATCAACGGAAGCAAAGTTATCTGCATCCTCCCATGTATGCACCACGCCACAGACAGGACAAACTGCTTTATTAGTTTCTTCAAGCTCTTTGATCATTTCCTTGGCAAGAGCTCCTGCCCTTCCATGGTTAAGCCTTATTCTTGCATCATCATAATTTTTTCTTGCTTCACTGGTCTTTGCTTCTGCCTGAATAAGTGCTTTCTCACACTCTATAAACTTTTGGTCATCCTCGTTTATTTTATTTATAAGACTTGAAATATTATATAATTCTTCTTTTCTCTGAGACAGATTATTCATTATATCTTGAGCTCGTTTTACTGCCTCTTCACCCGCTTCACTAAGACTAGTAAGGAGATTATCATTGGCCTTCTGAGATTCTACTACTGAATTCAGTCTTTTTACTACATCCTCATAATCATATTTGATTTTGTCATATTCCTGTTTACTCGCTTTTGATGCTTTTAATGCTGACTCCAAATCATCATACTTACTTATCATATGATTAATACGTGCATTTTCATCCTTAAGAATATCAATCTTAGGAAGCGATTCTTTTTCAATCTCATCAACTATACTTTTCTGTTTCTTACTATCTGCCTCAAGTAATTCAAGTTTTTGGGCCATAGCAATTCCTTCATTTCTTGAATTTTTAAGACCACTATTTGCCTCTTCTACCTTCTTTTCATAAGGCATAATCTTAGCTGCTCTTGTAACATTATCTATCAAGATTTCTAATAACTTATAATCATCCTTTAAGTCATCCGCCTTCACGATTTTTGCTTCAATATCCTTTTTATCCTGAAGAAGCTTATTATTATTTTCGCCTTTACTATAATCCTTTCCTAGATTCTCTATCTTGGATTCATTATCTTTTATAAGCTGCTCAACTTCATCAAAGGTCTTCTGATTAGCAGCTATCACCCTGTCATAGGCATCAAAGAAATCCTTTTTATCTACAATTGGAAATGTAAGCTTTTCCAGAATATCCTGACCAATGTCATCAGGAATGTGACTTGCATCCTTGGCCCTTTTCATACTACTATCAATTTCTTCAATTTTCTTGCTCAACCGGGCTTCTGCCTTCTTTAGACGATTTTCAAGTCTTATATGGTCTGAGTTATCATAAAGATTACCTAGTATCTCATTACGTTTTGCCCCACTTGATTCAAGAAATCTCTGGAATTCACCCTGGGCCAGCATAATGATTTTCTTGAAATCAGCTGCACCAAGTCCTATATCAGATACAATGGCAGAGGTAACACAGCCCTTTGAAAATACAGAGTGATCCCCTTGTTCACCGGTTTTGTCGACTCCATCAATAAAAAGCTGTGAAGCCCAGGAAGGAGTAACTGCTCTACCACTGCTTCCCCAGGTCATCTCACGATTTACATGATATTCTCTTCCGTTCTGAGAAAATGTAAGATCTATAATCATTGGAGGACGGTAACCCTTTTCATCCTTCTCTATTGTTTTATTATAGAACATATCAACCGATACATTCTGGCGCTTATCAGAACCTGCCTGTCCAAAGAGACCAATGGATAAGGCATCGTATATCATAGTTTTTCCTATTGCAGTATCACCCAGAATAAGATAGACCCCATCTCCCAACTTATCAAAATCAATTGTTTCATCAAGAAATGGACCAAAGTTTTTCATAACTAATTTGTGTGGTCTCATATACTAGTCCTCCCCATTTATATCGTCTTCTACATCTTCTATTAATTCTTCTTTTAATTCTTCTTTTGATTCTTCTTTTGATTCTCCTTTTGATTCTTCTTTTGATTCTCCTTTTGATTCTTCTTTTGATTCTTCTTTTGATTCTTCTTTTGATTCTTCTTTTGCGACGTCTGTTGTAGCATCTGTTGTATCGTCTATGGAAGCATCTGTTGTATCGTCTTTTAAAGTTTTTATTGAATTATCTTCTAAATTTTCTGCTGAATCATTTTCTATAAACTCTTCGATAGCAAGTAAGAGCTCATCACAGGCTTCGTCTTCAAATTGCTTCTCGTCTCTTGAACCCTTATTCCTCTTTCTATCTTCCTCTTCAAAGGATTCCAGTATTCGACTTACTATCTTATTCTGAACCCTTGAAAGCTCTGTATTTGTCATATCGTAATACATCTGGGCAAACTGAGGCAGTACTTCATCTGAATCCTCAGGATTATCTAAGCCACTGCCGGAATCTGCTGAACCTTCAGAGCTGCCACCTGGCTTTCCATTTTGTGAGCCCTCTGTTTTACTATTAAAATATCTTGAGACTGGGAGAAGCAGATCTACATCATAGGCCTTTCTCAGGGCATCGGTTCCCCCAGTCGGAATTCCTCCATCTACAATAAGCTTAAGGTAATACCTCTTCTCATAAGGGCAGCCGTTCTTACTAAGCTCTGCATTCTCAATGGCTACCTGGTGCTTCCACTGGTCAGCTCTCTCCATTAATTCTTCAAATGTACCTTCATCCTGTGCCATATAATGAGGAAGAATTATCTCTCTTTCAGAAGGCACTACTGTTCCATCGTCATTTATAGTCACAATGGTTAATGGTTTTTTACGGCTTACCTCTTTAAAATCATAATAAAGGGGACAGCCGGCATATCTTATTGTTTCCCTTCCAACAGACTGGCAGGCATGGATATGGCCCAGAGCCACATAATCGAAAGCATCGAATCTTGATGATAAAATCTCTCCCAGTCCACCCCTGATTGTTTCTGAGCCAGCGAATTCAGGCTTCTTATCGGCTGAGGCAATAACATTCTGATGAGCCACAAGTACATTAGTCTTTGTGGTATCTATTTCCTGAATGTCCATAAGAGCCTTCATGGCGTCATCATAGGTTTTTATTTCATCATCCTCCAGAAGGCTTGAAACCACCTTGCGGAACATAAATGGAAGGAGCCAGAAGGTAACTGGTGTGTCGCCCTCTGTAGTAACCTTCATTATTTCCTTCTCTACACTTCTTGCTATATATACCTTATTATCCTTAAGATATTTTGCTCCATAGGAAAGAAGGACCGGATTATCATGATTACCCGGACTTATAAATACGTAAAGCTTACGCTTAACCAGCTCATCTATAAGCCTTTGAAAAAGATCCACCGATTCATT
>JAILGP010000152.1 GCA_024696635.1 Eubacterium sp.
TATGGTTAACAGATTCTTAAAATAATTATTTTTACTGCTTTAAAATGATTATTTTTATAATTGTTTAATTCTATCCCTATAGCAATGCATTATATAAAACATCAAAAATTTCTTTTGCTACAGCTATCTTATAAGCAAGCCTTGTGGGCTGAGGTTCCAGTTCAATATAATAAGATTTAATTTGTCCATCAATACCTATTGCAAAATAAACCTGTCCAGGAACTGATATATCAGGATTAGCCGGATCTATATTTCCCATGGTTCCAGTAACTCCTATACCTATATTTGCTCCATAAGCTCTAATACAGGCTCTAGCCATGGCCTCGGCTGTTTCCCTTGAATAAACACTATATTTATCTAATACTTCGGCTGGGACTCCCTGCATTATTTTGGCTTCATTACAGTAGGTTACAAAGGCCCCCTTTAGGACAGCTGATGAGCCTTCCGTATCTGTAATAAGAGAAGCTATCTGACCGGCAGTAGCTGATTCCATTGTTGTAATTGTCATCCCTTTTTCAATAAGAAGCTTTGTCAGTTTTTTATAATCTTGTCTTATGTTTTCTTCATTATAAACCTTATTCATGATTATATTTATTTCTCCCTGTTTTAAATCTATTGATACCAAAAGCTTATAAAATCATACTATAAACCCTTGCATTGCTTTAAAATCAGCAGTTCCCGGTATAAACATACCTGAGATTCTTTCTTGCTACGTCAGCAAGCCTGTATACAAGGCCAATATCTGTCGCTGCCCTATCTGTCATTTTAAATCTTGGAAAGAATCTGGATATATGAAGAGGAATATCCTTACCTGATAAGAAACTATTTCTGGCACTTTCATCTCCTACATCAAGTCCTGCAATCCATTTACTAAGTTCATCAATTTCCTCTTCAGAATCATTTTCCCCTGGAACAATAAGGGTTGTAAGTTCAACATGACATATCTTTACCGCTGCACTGATAAAGTCCATAACAACCTTTCTGTCCCCCTTCAAAACCTCTCTATAATATCTGTCTGTAAATCCCTTTAAATCAATATTCATTGCGTCAATATATGGAATAATTTCATCAAGAACATCAAGACTTGCATTTCCACTGGTAACAAGAACATTTTTCATTCCCGCTTCATGGATAAGCTTTGCTGTATCTCTTACAAATTCATATCCTATAAGAGGTTCATTATAGGTATATGCAATACCAATATTACCACTATCCTTATATTTTTTTGCAATAGCAACAAGATCTCTGGGACTAAATTCATCCACCTGGTTACGCATGAGATATGCCTCATCCGACCAGGATATATCATAATTCTGACAAAAAGGACACCTGAGATTACATCCATAGCTTCCTACAGACATAATAATAGATCCGGGATAAAATCTATGAAGGGGTTTCTTCTCTATAGGGTCAAATGCTATTGACGTGATCATTCCATAATTATCAGCCACAACCTTACCATCTTTGCAGGTTCTGGCTCTACAGAAACCAAGCCCTCCTTCATTTATATCGCACTGTCTGAAACAAACATGACAAATCGCCATAGCCTCTTCCTCCTGTAAACAAAACATCATACTTTTTCACACATCATGCTCCAAATATTTTAACCCTCTTAATAAACTCCTATATATGTCTTATAACTTCAAATCTTTCCAGCTTTATCTTTTCTCCCTTATTAATCCTTCCTTTTCTCATAGCTATACTTACCTGTTCCTCAACCGTATCTACTCCCTCTAAATCCGGCAACAATAGACCACGCCTTGAACCACAGGAAACTATAACTCCATATTTTTTTACATCCAGCTCATCCATAGATTTAACTGACTCAGCCTGTCCTAAAACATCCACATTTATCTCCAGTAAGTCCAGTTCATCTTCTGTAATAGGATCAAATCTGGGATCCCTTGTGGATGCGCTTATGGCATTCTGAATTATTTCCTGAGCTATACTTGGTTCTGTAGGTCCTATAGTACCAATACAGCCCCTTAGATTACCATGTTTATGTATGGAAACAAAAACACCTGCCCTATTTCTTATCATATCTGGTGGAAGCCCCTCTGGTATAGAAAGCACTTTTCCATATTTTATATAACTTTCTAGAGAGGCTCTGGCAAGCTTAACATACTGGTCTTCTTTTTCTCTTTCAGCCTCCACCCTTTTCTTAAGCTTTTCCATATAGATATCAAGAAAATGTCTTCTATTATCAGGACCCTTGGGATGAAATATACATATTCCATAACCAACTCCCGTAACATCCTCATGGGATAATCTATCAATCTCAAGTTCAACTCCATCCAGAGCTCCTGCCATTATAACAAAGGATCTGTGACCACATTCAGCAGCTTTGTCGCAAAATGTCTCATCAAAGTCCAGCATTTCATCAAAAGCCCCTCTCTCAGATATGTCCATAATCCGTTCATCATATATAGGGCCTTCCTTGGCAAAACCATAGGGGCCATAATCCTTAAGCTTATGAGAAAGGTCCCCACTTGCCACAAATACACATCTTCTATCCGTCATATTAATTGCTTCCTGAATCATCATTCCAAATTTATAATGCTCAGTAAGGGGAAGTCCGGAAAGACCTATACGAACTATCTTTCCACCCTTATAATGATTACGAATAAACCATAGAGGCACCATAGTTCCATGATCAAGATTCTTATCTTTTTCTCCAAGACTGCCTGCTGGAAAATCAGACTTATAAGCAAGACCATTTAAAATATTTACCAATTCTTCATCATAGCCTTCCTTAAAGCTTACATTTCCAGCGCCAAAATTTATGAAGCTGCCACCTGCTTTCTTACCAGGTGATATATGAAAATAATCCGAATACATCACACTATGAGGACTTGTTATTATAATGGTTTCAGGTTTTATCTTAGCTATATCCTCCGCCACCTTTTCATAAGCCCTTATAGTTTCTTCTATTTCTTTTTCTCTCCCCCTGCCTATATCCGGAACTATCATAGGTGGATGAGGAACCATATACGCACCAAGAATAGCCATACTAACCCCCATTATTATTTATCAATCTTTTCTCCCTTTAATTCTTCCTGATCCAGTGAATTATAATACTCTTCCAGTTTAGGACGGGCACTGACATAATATTCCTTAAGCCCTGGATCAAACTGACTTCCCATACCTTCAATTATAATTTTATCAGCCTCTTCAAAGGACATACTTTCCTTATATACACGTTTACTGACAAGGGCATCATATACATCTGCAATTGCCATAATCCTGGCCTCTATAGGAATTTCCTCTCCCTTAAGTCTATCCGGATAACCTGAACCATCCCATCTTTCATGGTGATAATGAGCTACATTTTCAGCCAGTACCTTAAAGGCTTCATCATCTGTATCCTTAAGTATTTCTCTTATAATTCTGGCTCCCTCTGGGGAATGCTTTTTCATTTTGTCATATTCCTCTTCAGTAAATCTTCCCTTTTTCCTTAGAACAGCATCATCTACTGCTATTTTCCCTATATCATGCATGGGAGCGGCCTTTATGATATTCTTGCAAAATGTATCCGACAGCATAAGCTTATTGTCATTTCTGATTTCATTTATAAGAATCCTGACCCCCTGACTTGTTCTCTTTATATGTTCTCCTGTAGAATTGTCACGACTTTCAACCATAGTAGCCATACCCAGCACAAGTTTATTATGCATTTCCACAATATGCTTAGTCTGATTCTCCACCTCTTCTTTAAGCTCGTCATTATAACGGTCCAAAAGACCTATATACTGTTGATTTGATGTATCGTCATCCAGAAATATCTGATAACCTCTTTTCTTCTTTCCCTCATATAAATATTTTATCTGAATGATATAAAACTTATCATTTTCTTCATTGTCATCAACCTTTAACCTGTAAAGATTCCTACTATATTTATCACCATCAGCCTCAAAATACAAAAGCCAGTGATTAACTGTTGTATCCAGCTCTTCACACTCTGTAATTCTTTGATCTATAACCACATCATTAAGCTTAGGAATAATCTTTTTAGCTGTTTCATTTGCCCCAAGAAATCTTTCCCTAAGATCAGTAGTTATAAATCCGATTTCTCCAGACTGAACCATGGTTTCCACCACCATATCCGCAACCTTATATATACTTATTTTTTTTACTATAAGTATATACATAATCTGGGCCAGCAAATAGGTTAAGGGTACTATTTCAACCAAAACTCTGAAAAGGGAATTACCAAAAAATCCAAACAATGTAATTATTTCAGGAATAAAAAGCATATATAAAAGCCTGTTAGGAACCTGTCTCTTCCTGAATATACTATATATTATGGCAGTAAAACTACTAACTACATAAAGACTGGCAATAACATAGAATACAGTATGCATAGGTCCATATTCCTTAACAGGACCAAAGCCATATCCCATCCATTTAATGCCTACAGATTTATAAAAATAATCCTTTTCCCCAATAGTAAGTACAAAAATAAACATGATAGATGATAAGATAAAGCAGGTTATTTTTATCAGCTTACTAATTTTTATATCACATAAATTTAAAACACACATGGTAATAAAGAACGGAAGAAAACATCCTCCCAAATAGGTGATTTTTATAGACATGATTATAGAATCAATATCATCTGCATTTGCTAAGAAAACATATCCCAGATTAGTAATTGGAATAATAATAAATATCACAGTAATATTGACTTCAAAATGTTTTTTCCATATTAGAAAGTATATAATAGTTAATAAAAATGAAATTGCAAAAACTATTTCATAAAATAATGCCGCCATATACTTTTACCTTCCTTAATTCCACAGATATTAAAATATGACCGTAAAAAAATATATGAATAATTATACTCTAATCTCTAACAGATATCAAAAAAATAAAAGACTGACACATATGAATATGCCAGTCTTTCAAAAGGACTATTCTCTATTCTTCAGTACCTCTGCCGGCACCATTTTCTTTATCCTTCCAATTAGAAGATTATTAATGATAAAGTAAAGAATAAGTATAATAATATAAAGCCCTACATATATGTACCATGGAAATTTATTTTCAAATGCCACAGCCACATTTGTTACCATGTAATTCGGAAATACATAGTCAAGTATAAGCTTACATAGAGGAATAGATATTAGTGCTCCTATTGCTACTATATAAAAATTACCATCCAGATACATCTTTTTCACTTCTCTGTTCCTGAAACCAAATATCTTAACAAGCGCTATATTAAAGGATGACTTATCAATCATCATCTTCATCATAAGATACATAACTGTTACAAATATAACAGCAGACGCAATGCCAAGAACTACTATCAGTGAAAACATATTATCCATAAAGATATCGGCTGATTTCTTTACATCATCCTTAGTCATTATATTATATAATCTTCCGCCAGGAATATCCAAAGCCTTATCAGAAAATATAACATTATAATAATCATCCTGATATCCAAATAATTCTCTTGCCCTATCTATATCCATAAAGACAAACATGGAGCTTGAGTAAGGAATCACTTTCTTAATGGTAAATGCATATAAACTTTCCCCATCCTCTGATGTAAGAGTAAACTCATCCCCTGGCTTTAGAGAATATTTCTCAGCAAAACAGGAACCAACAATGACTTCCTTCTGACTGTCAGGCAGATCCTCCAGATCAAAAAATGGATTATCCTTTTCTATACCAAAGAAGGTTACATCAAAATTATAAATTTGATAATCCTTCTTCATATTTACAGCTATAGCCTGGTATCCACCCTCGGGAGCCTTCTCACTAGGATACTTATAAGTGTACATATATTCGAACTTAGTTTCCTCAACTGAGTATACCCTGACATTGTTGCAATATACATATATGAAAACAGATAACATAGCTACAAGAAGACTTAAAAACAAACCGAAAACCACAGCCAGGCCTGTTCTCATCTCACGTATCATCTGTCTAAGCTTGAAAAGCCTTATAAATTTCATTTCTTTAAGCTTGATATTTTTTATCTTTGATGCCTTAGCCTCATTTTTAAGAAGGGATAAAGGAGTTCTCTTCAGCCTTTTTCTGATAACCAGTATATTTACAACCATTGCAACTATAGGAGGCATAACAATAGCATATATTATAAGTATTGGAGATACAAAAACCTTCATATTAGGACAGGAATAATAATTAAAAACATCCTGCATCTGCCTTAGTATACCAATCGGTGAAAAAGATAAAAACAAACCTATAAGTCCTGATATAAATACCACTATAACAGGCACAAATATATAATTAAATAATAATTCCCTGCTTCTCACTCCCATAGAATATAGAGCACCAATAACAGAGCTCTCCTGATCTATGGTATGTACAACAAATACTGAAAGTATATAAGAGCATAAAATTATAAGCAGTATACCTACAAAGGCTCCAGAAGTCTTATTAATTATTACATCATTCTCAGCTCCACCAATACGAATATTATCCTCGGCTTTTAAAAATGTTTTCATATTGCCAACATTATCACCAAAAAGTGCATCTGCAATATCTTCAGCTTCGGCATTTAAGGTATACATTCCATCCACAAGAGCATCACTTCCAGAAGCAAGCTCCGTTACACCATCAGCATAATCATTAAATTCCGGGTATGTTTTGCCCAATATTCTCAGAGTAGGATTATTATCCTCTAAGGTATGAAGTCCGTCTGATAATTCTATAGAACCATCCTTAAGCTCTCCTATAGCATCCATTAAATCATCTTTTTTCCCAACTGTTCTATCAAAATAATCCTGAAAGTATTCATCATCAACTGAATCTGATTCAAATTCAGTTTCTTTAAGTATATCCTTTACATCCTTATCTGTATAACCCTCAGCAAGTATAAATGCATATGTATATTCCTCAGATCTTAAGGAAAGTCCAGAATCAACTAGCTCTTCATAGGAATCCTCTGTCACGAAGACAAGACCAAAGGTTTCACTATTAACAGCAGAATCAGATAAATTTTTAAGTACATTATTATAATCAGGTGTAACACCTATTCCAGATACAGTAAATTCTTTATTACCTATATGAACCTTATCTCCAACATTAATTTTATTAACCTCAGCAAATCTTCTTTCAAGAACCAGTTCATTTTCTGAATCGGCAATTTCCCCATCTACCAGAGATATCAGATTAATACTTTCTCTGATTTTAAAAACTCTGAGTTCCTTTTCATCTTCATATGAAAATCCCAGGTAAAACTGTTCTTCAACATCACTGCAAACTTTTTTAAGTTCTTTAATATCTTTCTTTTTAAGAGGTACAAATGTGCTAAATTCTCCATCCTCACATTTATTAGTAATACTATAATCATTAGAACCTTCTATAACTGTATCTGCAGAACCAATCATGCTGCACACCATATAAATTGAAAAAATTATAAGTATAGAAAGAGCTAAATATCTTGCCCAATTTTTAATAAGATCCCTAAATGCTCTTTTCATCAGAATTCTTTTCATAGCTTAAAGGTCCTCCAATTCTGCTGCCGGCACTTTAGTTTCATTAAGATAATTCTTTGATATTTCTCCATCCTTAAGATAGATAACATGATCCACCATATTTTTAATGGAATTATTATGAGTTACTATAAGCATGGTAGTTCCATATTCCTTATTTATCTTCTCTAAAAGTATAAGAATATCTCTGGATGTTTTAGAATCAAGAGCACCTGTTGGTTCATCACAAAGAAGGAGCTTTGGATTCTTTATAAGAGCTCTTGCTATGGCGCATCTTTGCTGCTGACCACCGGAAAGCTGGGCAGGAAACTTATTCTGGTGTTCTGTAAGACCAAGCACCTCCAGAAGTTCATTCATATCAAGTGGATTCTTAGTAAGATATTCGCAGACCTGAATATTTTCTCTTATGGTAAGATTAGGAATCAGATTATAAAACTGAAATATAAACCCAAGATTTTCTCTTCTATAATCCGAAAGCCTTTCTCCCTTCAGTCCTACTATCTCCCCTTCATCAATTTTAATTGAACCAGAGTCAACTATATCTAGTCCCCCAATGCAGTTCAAAAAAGTGGATTTACCAGAACCGGAAGTTCCCTGTATAACACACATTTCACCTCTTTCAACTCCAACGGATATACCCTTAAGTACCTGTATAAAACTCCCACCTTCTCCATAACTTTTCTTTACATCCGATACCTGAACGTACATTTTTTTCCTCCATTTTAATAATTAAAAAAACAAAGCTTGATAACAGTGTTATGTAGCTAGCCAATTTATATGTCAACCTACCCTCAGGTCAGTTGACATATCAAATAATGTATTAATTAAGTAATTCCTCTCACTACTGCATACCAGCCGCCCACCATATATTTAAGGAGTCCCTTCATCATAATCCTTCCCTCTTCCTCACTATTACAATGAGAAAGAATATGAAGGAAAATCTCTATCTGATCATGAGATACCCAATGAACAAAGAACCTGTCTTCCGGGCTTAACTCATCACTTGATTCACATCCTTTCATCCTGGAAAACATAATAAGATAATGTTCATTAAGCATATCCACAAACGAATCAATTATATTCTCATAAGAGGAACCCTGGGAGCCACTCAGTAGTAATTCGAATATTTCTTTATTTTTGAAAAGACAGGATATTATTGCATAGGCTGCATCAAGATCATCATCCAGGTGTGCCATATTATTTATGCCTATTTCTACCTCTTCTTTTTCAGAATAAAAATGCGCCATTATAGAACCTTTTAATTCTGAAAGAGGACCTGCTATTACATTTCCAAATAAATCATCCTTATCCTTAAAAAAGAAATATAGTGCTCCAGTTGTTACTCCGGCATTCTTACAGATACTTCTGAGGGATGCCTTCATATAACCCTTTTCAATAAACTCTTCTCTTGCTGATTCCAGAAGCTTTTCCCTTGTTTTTTTTTCATCCTGCATAATGACACCTCGCAAATATTCTCAAGGCTATATTAGTACATTTATCATAACAAAACAAGTAAATGGCCTTTAGATAACGCTGTTATGTACTTTTAGGATTATATACATTAGGTAAAGTCCTGTCAAGAATAATTTTATATCTGACTCCTTTATTGAACTAATAAATTTTTCATCTACTCATAAATTAAATTTTCTATATTATCATTACTATTTAATCACTTTACTTGTCTATACTATCCTTTAAATGTTATAATACCTTTGTGCGATTAAACGCAAAGGGGGTATTTTATGAATAACAAAAAGACCGTTGGATTTCTTGTAAGCGGTATAATGGATGAATTCACAGAGCTTTTGGTTAAGGGGGTTATTAACGAAGCATCAACTGATGAAGTCAATATAGTTGTAATACCTGTTAAGTATATACATAGAGAGGTAAAGTATGAATCCGAACTTTTCGATTACCAATTTGAAAACAATGTTGCTAACATAACATCAAGCAACCTGGATATTCTGATTGTCGCTGCTGATTGTATAGGATGCCTGACAACTAGCGAAGTACTAAATGCCTTTATGCAAGACCTTAAGGATAAGGGAGTACCTATTTTCCTGGTAGCATCTCAGCTGCCTGGATACCCCGGAGTTATATTCGATAATAGGACTGGTATTATAGATGGTATGACATACCTAATAAAGGATCTTGGACTTAAGAAAATATGCATGATCAAGTCCCAGGATCACTATATAGATATTGCCGAAAGATATGAAACCTATCTTGAGATGATGGAATTCTATAAGCTTGAGGTTAATCCTAAAAATGTAATATCTGCTCCTCTTTCTCCTCTTTGCAGAGATGAATGTGCCAAGCTTTTGGATGATAATCCCGATGTTGAAGCAATAATATGCGCCGATGATGCCATAGCAATCGGTCTTTACGAAGAAATGAATGAAAGAGGGCTTATACCTGGCAAGGATATAAAGGTAATGGGCTTCGATAACTCTATTAAAGGAAGCATGATTACACCTTCCCTTACTACCGTTGATGCAAATGCAAAAAAACTAGGTGCCAGGGCCTATAATATGGTCAAAATGATGATGGATGGGTGGAATGTAAGTACTGCCACTATTCCAACTAATTTTATAATAAGAGATTCATTTGGTTCATTTCTAGATACGGAAAATAATAACGAAAATATACTTGATAAGGCTAATATTGATGAGTATTTTCATAGGGTATTTTATAAATATGATAATATATCCGGAGTTGATGGAATTGAAACTTTAATAATGTTTAAGACTCTTATGAATATCATCATAGACTATGTTGAGGATGAACAGTATATTCCTGAAAGAGTAACATTTCTATCAACAAAGCTTGATGAATTTTTTAAAACAGGTGCACTTCAATATACGGATGTTTCTGTGCTTGTTTCATATGCTGACAGGGTTAAAACAGCTGTTATGAACCGATTTGATTCCTATGAAAGGAAGGTTCATGCCTATGAAACCTACTCATATATTATGGAAAAGCTTGTACTTACCTTAAGAAGTAACGTTAATGAATATAAAGTTCTTCTTACCGAAACCTCTAACACACTTAAAAATCTGGTTTCTGATACACTTAATTTCACTACCGGAAATGATAAAAGCTACGCAAATATAATGTATAACCTTATTAATTTTGGAATTGTGAATGCTTATCTATATTTATATGAGGAACCAATAACTCACTATAGTGGCGAAAAATTTGTCAGTCCTGACTATGTTCTTATTAAGGCAGCCATGACCAACCGGCAGATTGTCATCGTTCCACCAGAGCTTCAAAAAATAAGCATTGACAAGCTTTATAACAATAGATTTGTGACTGACAACAAGTATAATATGGTACTTATGCCGCTTTTCTTCCATGAAAAAGTATACGGAACCATATTATATGATTTGACCGACGTAACATTTAGAAACGGCGAATTCCTGGCTAACCAATATGCCACCGTTATTAAAGTAATAGATATCATGAAAAAATAAATTTTACCAGGGGGTATTCCCTCTGGTAAATTTTTTGAGGTAAATATATATAACAAAAAAAATGAAAGAATTAAAAAGAAAATTAATAGGAAACAGAAAATTTTATAAGAAATTAATGGCCGTTACATTTCCAATTATGGTCCAGAATGGTATGACGAATTTTGTAAGTCTTCTGGATAATATCATGGTAGGTCAGCTTGGTACAGAACAGATGTCCGGAGTTGCCATAGTAAATCAGCTTATCTTTATTTACTATCTCCTACTTTTCGGTGGGCTGTCAGGTGTTGGTATATATACTGCCCAGTATTTTGGAAATAAAGATGATGAAGGTATAAGACAGACCATAAGATTTAAAATGTGGCTGGGTATGGCAATACTTATCATATTCTCTTTTGTTATGGTCAAATTCGGTCCTGATCTGATAGGGCTTTACTTAAAAAGTGAAAGTGACACAGGAGATCTTGCTGCAACACTTAATTATGGTCTTGATTATCTGGGTATTGTAATATTCATGCTACCTGCAATTTATATAGGAACTATTTTCAGCAGTACCTTAAGAGAATGCGGTCAGACCTTTACCCCTATGATAGCTGGAGTTGCTGCTGTACTTACAAACCTTATACTGGATTATATATTTATTTTTGGAAAGCTTGGTCTTCCACCAATGGGAGTATGGGGAGCAGCCCTTGCTACTGTAATTGCCAAATATATTGAAATGTCAATTATTATAGTATGGTCAATCAAACATAGGAATACCCATACTTATCTAAGAGGTATATTCAGGACAATACTTATCCCTAAAGATATTGTTATTAAATATCTTATTACAGCCCTTCCTCTTATGCTAAATGAAGGCTTATGGTCTATTGGAATAGCTATGTTAAACCAGGCCTACTCTACCCGTGGTCTTGATGTTGTTGCAGGCCAGAATATAGCAAATACCATAACCAATATATTTAATATAGTTTTCATTGCAATGGGTGATGCTGTTGCTATCATAATAGGACAAAACCTTGGTGCTGGTGATATGGATAAGGCAAAGGATGAGGATAGGAAGATTATTGCATTTGCCATATTTACATCTATTCTTATAGGACTTTTGATGATTGCAACATCCGGCCTGTTCCCACAGCTTTACAAAACAAGCCAGGCTTCACATATTATCGCCACACAGTTTTTGATAATATCCGCAATAGCCATGCCTAAGGATGCATTTCTACATACCTCTTATTTCACTATAAGAGCAGGTGGTAATACCCTTATCACCTTCGTATTTGATAGCGTATTCATGATGGCTGTAAGCGTTCCACTGGCAAATCTGCTGGTCCATCTTACAGGCTTTTCAGCACCTCTTATATTTGCACTAATACATAGCGCAGATCTTATAAAATGTATTATAGGCTTTATTCTTATCAAAAAAGAGGTATGGCTGAAAAATATAGTCAAAGAATAATTACATATTTTAAATAATATAAGTCTATAAAAGAATAAATAAACCGACCCTTGAAATAAGACTGATAATCTTACATTCAAAGGTCGGTATTTTAATTATCATATTTAATATATACTTATAAAATATTTAATATGTTCTTAGCTGGAAAATACCTCATCTGCATATCTGACAGTAGCCATAGCATCCTTTGCATAACAGTCAGCCCCTATAGCATCTGCATATTCCTGAGTCATTACTGCGCCACCAACAACAACCTTAGTATCAGGCTTCTTTTCCCTAAGAAGCTTAATGGTTTCCTCCATGCTGACTACCGTTGTTGTCATAAGAGCACTTAAGCCTATAAGCTTTACATCATCCTCTATTGCTTTATCTACTATAACTTCAGGTGCAACATCCTTTCCCAGATCTATAACATCATATCCATAATTTTCCAACATAACCTTAACTATGTTCTTACCAATATCATGTATATCTCCCTTTACGGTAGCCATGATAACCTTACCCTTCATTTGTCTTGGCTTACCCGCCATAGATGCTTTTACAACTTCAAATGCAGCCTTAGCCGCATCTGCACTCATAAGAAGCTGGGGCAAAAATATAGTTCCCTTCTCAAAACCCTTACCTACCTTATCAAGAGCAGGGATAAGCTCATCATTTATTACCTCCAGTGGATCTCGGTTTACTATAGCTTCCTTCATAGCATTTTCAGCAAGACCCATCATTCCTCTTTCAATAGCATTTCCAAGACCAGATCCTTTGGATGAATCACCAGCTCTATCTTTATCTAATGTTTGTCCTGAAGCCTTTAAATCATTTGTCCCCTGACCACTGGTAGAAATAGTGGATAAAGTTGCATTGGCATAAGCCTCAATAAAGCCCATACATTGAGGGTCCATATCAGAAAGAGCCAGAAATGATCTGTATGCTGCCATCATCTGCTCATTATTAGGATTCATAATTGCAAAAGAAAGTCCCATCTGCATAGCCATTGTAAGGAAATAAGAATTTATAACCTGTCTCTGAGGAAGTCCAAAGGATATATTGGAAACACCTAAAATTGAATGTCCATTATAATCATCCCTTATTCTTCTTAGGGTTTCAAGTGTTGTTACAGCTGAGGATGAATCAGAGGAAATAGTCATACAAAGTCCATCAATAACTATATCCTTTCTTGGAATCCCGTACCTATCAGCCGCTTCATAAATCTTTTCAGCTATCCTTATTCTTCCATCAGCTGTATCAGGAATTCCATCTTCATCAAGAGCAAGTCCTACCAAAACTCCTCCATACTTTTTTACAAGAGGCATTACTGATTCTATAACCTCTCGCTTTCCATTTACGGAATTGATCATGGCCTTACCATTATAGTACCTAAGTCCCTGTTCAAGTGCTACAACATCTGTTGTATCAAGCTGTAGTGGAAGCCCTGTAACTCCCTGAAGCTTTGTAACAACTTCTCTCATCATAGCAGGTTCATCAATTTCAGGAAGTCCTACATTTACATCCAATATATGGGCTCCTGCATCCTCCTGCTCAAGTCCCTGGGATAGAATATAATCCATATCTGCATCACGAAGAGCCTGCTTAAATCTCTTCTTTCCTGTAGGATTAATTCTCTCTCCTATTATTATAGGCTTACCCTGACATGTAACCGCCTGGCAGAAGGAAGAAACAACTGTATATTCCTTAAATGTATTAGGCTGGAATTTTCTTTCCTTAACCTTTTCAATTGTCTGTCTTATATGTTCAGGAGTTGTTCCACAGCATCCACCAAGAACCTGTACTCCCATATCAGCAATCTGACACATAACATATGAAAATTCTTCAGGACTTACATCATATACAGTACGGCCCCCCTCTGTACGCGGAAGACCTGCATTAGGATTTACAACTATAGGCAATGATGCAACCTCAATCATTCTTTTTACCATAGGAATCATAAGGTCAGGTCCCATACCACAATTCATACCGAGAGCGTCTACACCAAGTCCTTCAAGCATAGCAACTGTAGAGTCTACATTTCCACCTGTAAGAAGCTTACCCTTCTGATCATATACATTTGTAACTATAACAGGAAGATCTGTATTTTCCTTTGCTGCAAGTACAGCTGCTTTAGTCTCATAGCTGTCACTCATGGTTTCAATAAGAATAAGATCACCACCAGCCTTCATTCCGGCCTTCATGGTCTCTGCAAAGATTTCCACCGCCCTGTCAAAGCTGAGATCACCCATAGGCTCCAAAAGCTTTCCTGTAGGGCCAATATCTATTGCTATATAAGCATCTTCTCTTCCTGTATTGATTCTAGCCTGCTTTGCAAGCTCAACAGCTGCAGTCATCAATTCTTCAACCCTTCCAGGAAACTTAAGACTATTGAGACCAAATGTATTAGTATTAAATATATTTACACCAGCCTTAAGATAGCCCTCATAAAGTTCAAGTATTACATCCTCATGTTCTACATTCCATAGCTCAGGAAGTTCTCCACCCTTTAATCCATGTTCCTGAAGAAAGCTTCCTGTACCACCGTCACAGAAAAGCCACTCTTTACCAAGTTTTTCTCTTAAATCTTTTTTCATCTTAAATGTTACCTTTATATAAATAAATTATTTTCTAGAATATTCACATTTATCAGCCATATTACAGGACTCACAGCCATTTTTCACACAGTTTACCGACTTATCGGATATTCCAATTACTGCTGTTATAGACTTTGTTGGAGTCATTAACAGACTGTCTGAAACTGATACGCCTATAAGCTTAGGCATATTAAGTATTCTTTCAAAATCCTTTTGTACCAGAAGAGGAAAATCACCATATCCTGGAGAAAATCTAGGCCTTGCATATAAACCTCTAGCCTTAATCTCATCAACTATTTTATCATTAACCTCATCACACCAGGCCTCTACCATGGCAGCTCCTACCGCCTGACAAACATAGGCCTTAAGCATATCTCTTACTTCGTATTTACGAAGCAGCATATCCGGACCGGGACCAAGGGTAACCGCCATCATAACAATTTCCTGACAAGCCTTAATATTTTTTACCAGATTGCCATTACCAACATTTATACCCGCAAAGGAACATGCTATATCACCTGATGAAGTATTATCTGTATTCCATTCAATGGGAAATACCTTATAGGTATACTTAGGTATTACCTGCTTATTCATATCATTAATACACTCATCTATAAGCTTTCTGACATGGTCATCCACTTCAGTAAGGCCCCTATAACCAAGATATCTTTCAATTTCTTTAATACTTACTTCTATCATTAACTAATCCTAAATAATTTCAATTACAATATAAAATTCAAATTTTAAATTATAAAAATAAAAAATTAACACCTGACATATTATAATAAATCAAATATACTCTTATGCCTTCAAACAACTATGAATTTCCCGCTTTTTATGATACTATGATGAAAGTTTCCAAAATATATTTAAGGCAAGTGATAATTTAATTAAATATAATATTAAATCTTAACCCTTGCATCATATCACAAAAAATTAAGATAATACAATAATGTAATATAAATTAAAGTAATACGACATAAGGTAATATAATATGAAGAAAATAAACATATTAACTCTTTTATTAATTTTAACCATATTCTTAAGCTTAACAGCCTGTGGTAAGTCCTCATCTAAGGAGGAGGTTAAGCAAACCTATCACCAGGGACTTGATAAGGCAGGAAATGAAATAGTTGTTCCTGATAATGTAGAAACAATCATTTCCCTGTCTCCTGTCACCACAAGCTTTCTTATAGATCTTGGCCTGTCTGATAAAATAATTGGCATTGATACAGCATCTAATATTTATGCTGATTCCCTTTCTCAAGAGATAAGTCAATTTGATATTAATCAGGATATTAATCAAGATATTAAAGACCTTAATCCTGATATGGTATTTATATCCATTGATCAGACATCTGAGAATCATGAACTTTTTGATAAATTGCAGCCTTTGCAAAAGGTAAGAATATGCATTGTAAATATTCCACCTGCCACAAGTCTTGATGAGATATCCGAAGACATTCTTGCTATTGGTCAACTGACAGGAAGTGACCAGAAGGCTAAGGAGCTCTCTGATAAATTCAATTCAGAAATCGATAAATATAGAGAAATCTCCAGCCGTATATACTATAAGAAAAGAATCTTTTTCCAAATGTCTCTTCCTGAACCAGACTACCCCTTTGTAAATACAGCAGGCTCCAAAACCTATATTGATGACATGATATCTACTATAGGAGGTATCAATGCCGCCGCAGAGGAAGAAGAAACAAGCACCTTCTATATATCCCTTGAAGAGGTAGCAAAATTACACCCAGAGGTTATAGTTACCAACGCATACCACGAATATGATGTGGCATTCGCTATTGCCACAACCGCCGGATGGGAAAAAACCAAGGCTGTAAAAAACAACGAAATTTACTACATTGATTTAAATACAGCTCTCCAACCCAACCTTCATATAACTGATGCTTTAAATCAAATGGCTCTTCAGGTATATCCCGAAGCCTTCAGCGAGTTAGATAATAATACATCTAATGTAGAGGATTCTTCTGAGGGAGATTCTGAAGAAGCCGAGTAAAATAATAAAAAGGCCTTGGCACTATATGTATATAAATTATACAATATAATGTCCAATGGCCTTTTTATTATAAATCTTCTATATTATTAAAAGTATTAAACATATAATTAAACATATTTTTATAATAAAGCCTATTATATAAAATATTATCTATTAAAATCCTTACCCAGAATATCAGACAGATTATCCATAATACTCTTTGCGACATCAGGCTTATTCATAGAATAAACATGAACGTTTGTAATACCATTTGCATATAAATCTATTATCTGATCAGTTGCATATGCTATTCCTGCCTGTTTCATGGCTGCAGGATCATTTCCAAAATAATCCACAAGACTCTTAAATCTCTGAGGCATAAATGAACCTGAAAGCTTTATTGCTCTTGCCACCTGATTAGCATTTGTAATAGGCATAATACCCGGAATAATAGGCACTGTTACTCCAATTTCTCTTATCTTATACATAAAGTTAAAAAACAGATTATTATCAAAAACCATCTGAGTTGTAAGGAAATCTGCACCAGCCTCAACCTTTTCCTTTATATAATATAAATCATCCTTCTGATTAATACTATCTGGATGAACCTCAGGATAACAAGCAGCACCTACACAGAAATCACCACTCTGCTTAAGCTCTGCTACAAGCTCTGTGGCATGCTTATAATCCCATGTAGAAGGATCTGTTTTCTCAAGCTCAGGAGTCAGATCACCTCTTAAGGCCATAACATTTTCAATTCCCATCTTCTTCATCTCACTGATTTTTCCCTGTACAGTTTCCCTGCTGGAGGAAACACAGGTAAGATGAGCAAGTGTAGGTACGTCATACTTTTCTTTAATATTTTTTGCGATTTCCATGGTATATTTACTGGTTCCACCACCTGCACCATAGGTAACACTCATAAAAGCAGGATGACAGGCAGCGATTTCTTCAGTAGCCTCTACAACACTTTCAAATGTAGATTCCTTCTTTGGTGGAAAAACTTCAAATGAAAGTGACATATTTCTCTGATTCAATATATCAATAATTTTCATAAATAAACCTCCTAAACAAAACCCCTTTCAGACCCATGAATTAAATAATGATATATTATATATATTATATTTATTATATGAATATATTACATAATAAAATACAAGTATAATATTATTAACAACAATAATCTACTTTGAATTCACTCCCCCGTCAACCTCTTTTTATCCGTCTTATAATTATTTCTTTTAAATATATATTTATTGATTAACTACAATAAAACCTCAAAATGTATTTTAAATCTTCGCAAAAACTTACACTTTGTTGCTCTTTTGTTATTCAGGATGTATTATTATAAGTGCAGTTTTATCACGATAATTTTTTATATGGAGGGTAAAAATATGCCAAGAAAAATATCAGAAAATATTAAATCAAATCACTTAAAAAACATCATAAATAATTCAGATGTCATAGATGAATATCTATATGATCGTAATATAGATGGAATGATAACTAATGTTAAAAATCAAGATCCAGAGCTTAGCGAAATTATAGAAACAATTGATAATCTTGCCACCTTCCAGAATACCATGAATGAGACCTCTATCGCAGTAATGCCTGATGTTCTCTCCTACAATATACTTCTAAGAAATAAATTAAATGATTATCTCAGAAAGCACAGTAATGATAGAAACCAATTCTATCTTAAGGTTTATGACTGCTACAAGGATATAGTCGCTAAAACTGATGAAGATATTAAATCAGTTCAGAAAATAAATCCTGAAACAAATAGGGACACCTATAATTTTTCGGATATTTTCCAGAATTATGTTACTAATGAAATTAATATAGAATTAAAACATATGGATACCACTTCTGATATGGGTAAACAGAACAGTCCTGACAGAATTGGATATCTTTTTGCAAAAAAGGCATATATAACAAAGCTGGGCCTGGATTATAAGGCTGCCAACACTCCTGAATTAAGGCAGCAGATTCTCGATGAAATCTATTCTGACCAGCTTGAAAATAATGTCAGAAAATTTATAGATGAAAACCCACTGGCCAAGGAAATCTATAACAAGGCCAAGAATGAATCATCTCTACTTGCCGATTATGTGAAAAATGGAGATGCAAATCACCAAATATCCACTTTTTATAGAGAAGCATGTCATGATGCTATGGATAAAAAATATAATGAAAGCTATCATTTATATGAAAAGGAAAGTCTTACTGAAGAGGAAAAATCACAGATTTCCAAAACTGCTGACGATCTTGATACTATGAAGGCATTCATTTATGAAATCAATAATAATACCCTCACTGATCTTACCTATCATATGTACTTTGATACCACAGATATCCGTGCAAAAGCTGGTATCGGCCAGTCTTTGCTTCCTATTAATCTTGGTGATCCAAGAGATCCCAGGGAAATCGAATATGATAATCTAAAAAAAGCAAAGGAATCATTAATTAAGGAAAGAGAACAAGCTGATGAAGAAATAAGTAAAATAGGTCAGAATGATATTGAAAAAGCAAGACCAATTATTGCTAAGTCTACAAAGCTCTTCACTGAAATCAATAAAATAGATAAGCAGCTATCAAAGGACTATTCAGACCTTGTAGAAAAGGAAAACCATCCTGATGTAGATGCAATAAATGCTGAAAATGCGAGAAAAAGTTATGAAGCTAAAGAAAAGATAGCCTTTGATAAAGAAAACCAGAATTATCTTGAGCTAAAGGATAAGAATGATCCGGAATCTCAGAAAGCTGCCCTGGCTATTCGTTTAGGACGTGAGCAAAGAGAAATCGCAAAAAGAAAAAATAATAATGACTATCAAGCTCTTATAGCAGAAAATGAAAATGACTTAAATAATTTAACTAAATCAGAATATACTTATGCAAGAAAAGATTATAATTTTGGAGAAGCACTTGCCAAATCCCTAAATGCAAAAAATCAGGGAAAAATAGATGCAGCTACTAATACATTAAATACTATTAATGGGGCAAAAAACATAAGTATTTTCTCAAATTATAAGCCAAAAACATATAAGGCAGAATTAAATAAGAACAATATAAAATATTCACAATTTGGTATTGATCTTATAAATAAGATAGAAAATGTCCTGGAAAATAATGACAATATAGAAGCTGATATTAAACCTGCTGATTCTATCATTAACACTGACAGCTTAGATAATAATAAAATAAAAACAGATGATATTCTTAATGAGTCCATCAAAACTAATGATAATGACTTAGGTGATATGTTCAAGGATAAAATTGACGATATAAAGGACATTAAGGATATACAGAATAAATCAAGGCGATACTCTACCCAGAATATGATAGATACCCTTAAAAAGAATGATAGATATATAATAACCGGCAGCAAACAATATGATGATATCATTAAACTCTTAACAGAAATAAGTGATATTGAAAAATCAATAAAAACTCAAAAATTATCTAATCAAAATACAGATAAGCTGAGATATGACCTGGTAAACAAGCAAAAAGATGCTGTAATCAGCATGAATCACTATATTTCCCGTAAAAAAGACGAAATTAGCGATAATGGTTATGAAAAAGCAAATTCCAGGAAACGTAGAGAGGCAATGGAAAGAATAAGATATAATCTAAGCGAAAATATTGGAAGGGATATGAAGAATCTTACACCTGACTACAAAGAAAAGCTTACATTACATCGTGATCTTTATGATATAAGTCATGAATTCCATCTTGCTAACAGAAACTATAAGAATTCCAAATCTTTCAATGTTCTTTCACAAAAAGCTGATGAGCTTGTAGATATGGTTGATTCTGGTAATAAAGGACCTAAAGATATAATCAATAAAGAGATTAAACTATTTAATAATATTGTTACATATATCAGCAAAAAGAAGCCTTCAAATATTAACAGTTCTGGAGATTATAAATTTGTAATGTCAGGGAACTCTAATAATGAGGGAAAGCTATTTGAACCTTTAGGGGAAAGTGAAAAAAAATTCAAATCAACACTTGAAATGTACGAAAAGCTCGGAAATAAGTTGATAAATGAAATAGAAGTTTATGCACCGGAACGCTTAAATGAGTTTAAAAATGTGCTTAGCAAAAATAATCAATTATATAAGCTAAATGCTAAAGTGGAGCGCCCCAACGAAACAAATCCTTATAAGGAGGCTAAGGAAAAAGCAGATAAAAAGCTTAAAGAAAAAACAAATGCTAATATAATTAAAAGAACTAAAACTTCAAATAATAAGAATGAAAAAAAGGAAGCAATTACTCGAAGCCATACTTTTAAAAAGTAATATTTTAATAAAAATAATTCTTATATCATATATAATAAAAAAGGATCTGACTTAGTAAAATCAGGTCCTTTTTACATATATTATTCTCATCAAAATTTATTAAATATTCTTATGATAGCTATACTTATACATCATATCTACAAATCAGATTTTATGCTTAAAGCTTTATTCTATAACCAGCATCCTTAGTATTCCAGGAATTTCATGTTGTCTCTTTCCTGCTCCTAGACCTGTCTTAATAACCTTAAAGCTTTCAGGAAGCTGACACTCAGTCATAACAGCGGCTGCAAAGGCTGCTCCAGTAGGAGTAACATATTCTCCCTTCCTGTCTGATATGGAAAGGGGCACTCCTGTCTGCTCTGCAATTTTTAAAACTGCAGGTACGGGTATTGGAAGAATACCATGCTGACATCTAACACTACCACTTCCATCCACAAGTTTCTTTATAACAATTCCATCAATATCATACTTAGATACTATATCATCATAGCATACCGCTGCGGATATAATATCAACTATAGAGTCTATTGCACCTACCTCATGGAAATGTACCTCATTCAAATCTCTTCCATGAACTGCCGCCTCTGCCTGTGCAACTATGGTAAATACCTTAATAGCAATTTTTCTTGCACTATCTGTTATCTCAGCAGAATTAATAATAGCAATTACATCTGACAGGCTACGATGAACATGGTCATGGTCATGATGATGGTCATGATGGTGGTCGTGGTCGTGATGGTGGTCATGGTCATGATGGTGGTCGTGGTCGTGATGGTGGTCGTGATGGTGGTCGTGATAGTCATGTCCATACAGATATTCCATATCATGATCATGATTATCATTATCAAGCACAACATCAAAATCACATACCATAATACCCGACTTTTCTACCTTACTTATCTTTATATCAAATCCACCTACAGTATTCTTAAGACTATCAAGTGCCCCCATAAGTTTATCCTTATCAGCACCTAGATCTAATAATGCACCAACAGTCATATCACCACTTATACCACTGCTGCATTCCATATAAAGCTTTTTACTCATTACAACTCCTCAACTTCTAAAATAAAACCTATAATAATAAAATAATTACTTAGTCTCAGCCAGCTTCTTCTCAATAGATTTAATAACTATCTTAAGAGCCTTGATTCTTGCATACTTTTTATCATTAGATTCCAGAACATACCATGGAGCATATTTAGTATTGGTCTTTTTAAGCATCTCATCTACAGCTGCTTCATAAAGATCCCATTTTTCCCTATTTCTCCAATCCTCATCAGTAATCTTCCACTGCTTCTCTGGAGTATTCTGTCTATCCGTAAATCTGGCAAGCTGAGTGTCCTTATCAATCTGTACCCAGAACTTAATAACAATAGCATTCCAGTCTGCAAGTTCCTTTTCAAATTCATTTATCTCATTATAAGCCCTTTGCCAATCATTCTCAGAACAGAAGCCTTCAAGTCTCTCAACCATTACCCTTCCATACCAGGTACGGTCAAATATTGCTATATGTCCATCTTTAGGAAGTCTGTTCCAGAATCTCCACAAATAATGTCTTGCCTTTTCTGCAGGTTCCGGACTGGCAATAGGATGCACCTCATAACCTCTTGGATCAAGAGCACCAGCCAGACGCTTTATATTACCACCCTTTCCTGCTGCATCCCAGCCTTCATAAGCTATGATTACAGGAATCTTCTTATGATAAAGCTCATTATGAAGCTCTCCAAGACGCTTCTGCAGCATATCAAGTTCCTTCTTATATTCCTCATCTGTAATTGTCTTATCCAGCTTTATTTCAGAAAGCTTAGGAGTATCTCTAAGAGGAAATGTATTTTGAAGCAGCGGAGCCTTCTTCTGCTCATTACTTGCTATGGCAGTATCAATACTTGCTATAAGTATCTCTGTAACCTGAAGCTCTGCCCATTTCTTAGCAGATGAATCAATAAAATACCAAGGTGCTACAAACTGATTTGTGGCTTCAATATATTCGTCAAATACATCAAGACATTTATTGTAATGCTTATTCTGCCACTTATCATTATCTGATACACGCCACTTAGTATTACTATTATCTTCAAGCTCCTTAAGTCTCTTCTTCTGAGTCTTCTCATCTATGTGGAAGAAAAATTTAACTACAAGATATCCATTATCATTAAGTGTTCTCTCAAAACGTTTAATAGAAGTAAGATGCTGCTTATATTTCTTCTTGCTTATCTGTCCTTTTAAAAACTGAGAGGTAACCTCACCCATCCAGCTTCCATCAAAGAAAGAGAACTTTCCTTCTTTGGGAATTCTTACGAAATAACGGTATAGGAAAGGCTCTCTTAATTCCTCAGTTGTGGGTTCTGTCAAAGTCTCACATTTGAAAAATCTAGGATCCATTCCCTTTATAACTCTTCCAAGGACACTACCCTTACCGGCAGCACCCCATCCATCAAAAACCACAAGAACAGGCAGTCCTTTTTCCTTTACCAGCATCTGTCTTACTGCCAGCTCAGCTCTTGCCTTTTCAAGCCTCTCACTTAAGACCTCATCAGATGGTCTGTCTTCCTTTACCCACTCTTTTAACATTTAAAATACCTCCTCACTTATATAATTTCATCTGGTTTACATAATTTCAAATTTAATATATAGAATCCTTTATTAAGAATAATTCACTTTCTCTATAATAATGTTTTGAAATATTATATTCTGACTAACTATATTTTGCCTCTTCCCTTATTAACCAAGTGCTACATCAAGAGCCATCATAACAGTGAATCCAAGAGCAAACATTACAACCCCAATATTTGAATGTTCCCCCTCTGACATTTCTGGAATTAATTCCTCAACTACCACATAAATCATGGCACCTGCAGCAAAGCTTAAAAGATATGGAAGGACCGGTACAAAAAATCCAGCAGCTAATATTGTCAAAAATCCAAATATTGGTTCCACGGCACCAGATAAAACTCCATCAATAAATGCCCCCTTCTTGCCCTTACCTGCTGCAGAAAGTGGCATAGAGATTATGGCTCCCTCAGGAAAATTCTGAATAGCTATACCTATTGAAAGAGCAAGTGCTGCACCTGCTGATATAGGTACATTTCCCGTTTTATAGCCAGCATATACAACTCCTACTGCCATCCCCTCAGGTATATTATGAAGCGTTACAGCCAGCACCATCATAGTAGTCCTTGCCAAAGATGTCTTAGGTCCCTCTGCCTTATCAGAATACATATGAAGATGAGGTATAATGGTATCCAGCAAAAGCAGAAACAGTATACCAGCCCAGAAGCCAATAAATGCTGGAACAAATGCAAATCTATCCATTGCTTCTGACTCTTCCATAGCAGGTACAAGAAGACTCCAAATCGAAGCAGCTACCATAACCCCTGCTGCAAATCCAGTAAGACCTCTTTCCAGCTTACGGTTCATTTCCTTTTTCATAAGAAATACCAGGGAAGAACCCAGAGCCGTACCTAAAAATGGTACCAAAAGCCCTATAGCTATATTTCCATACATAAGTATCACATCCTTTTTAATTCTTGTTAGTGCAAACTAACTACAGTTATAATATCACATGATTATTTAATATGCAATACATGTTATCTTTGAATAAAGCTATCTTAAAACATATAATCAAAACATATTAAATCTGATTAAGATTCATATAAAACTCAATTCAAAAAGACATGATTATAAGGGCCTGGTCCACACTTTTTTAATTTTACGAACACAAAGGATATTACAAATATAACATGCTTTAATTATTAATTGTAGTGGTTAAAAGGTAATAAAATATATATATAATTATTTCAGGACTCCTTTTTCAGAACAACATATATTCTTTGACTGTCTATTCTTGGTTTTTCAAAGCTTAATTCTCCATATACACTTGCCTTATTGAATCCAGCTTTAAGGGATGCTTCCTTTATATCTCCAGCCTTAAATACTCTTTGTCTATGAAGCTCCTCTGTTTTTAATTTTTTTCCTGGATTATCAGGATCCATATACTTAAACCGTAGGTAATAGGAATGAATCATTTTTTCCTCATCATAATGATTCTTCCATATATAGGAAAAATCCCCTAGATTTTCCTTGAAGGTTCTTCCATCCATATATTCTCTATATAAATACTCTGTCTTAAGATCAAATATGAATATTCCACCCTTTTTTAGATTTCTATGAACCGATTTCAAGGTTTGATAAAGGTCTTCATTTGTAAGAAGATAATTCATACTATCCGCTATACTTATTATTGCATCCTGTTTTTCATCAACTGCAAATGCTCTCATATCCATTTGATAATATTCTATATCTGACCCACCATATATATCTGGACAGGCTGAATCATTCCTGTTATTCCCATATGTTTTCACTTCAGCCTGTGCCTTTATGGCTATATCAAGCATATCCTTAGACAAATCAATTCCTGTCATGGTAAATCCATAATCAGCAAGCCTTCTGGTCATAATACCCGTACCACAGCCCAGCTCCGTTATCGCTGCATCAGGTGGAACATTATATTTGTAAAGTATCTGAAGCAGATACTGTTCCCACTCATCATATGGAATATTATCCATCATCCTATCATATACACTTGCAAAAAATTTATACTGACTCATAACCTACCCCCATACCCCATTTTTTTATCACATACATATTCTATCATTATTTCAAAGTAATTCAAATTATAAAAAAACCAGATCA
>JAILGP010000160.1 GCA_024696635.1 Eubacterium sp.
CCTGTAGTCGGATATAATGTGGGTGCAGGAAGAAAGGACAGAGTGAGAGAACTATTTTTACTGTTACTGAAGTGTGAAGCTATCCTTGGTATGATTGCACTTCTGATAGTTGAGCTTATACCTAAACAACTTATTGGAATATTCGGGGCAGCTAATGAAAGCGTATACTATACTGACTTTGCAGTAAAATCTTTTAGAATATATCTATGCATGATGGTATTGGCAACTGTGAATAAGGGAACATTCATATTCCTTCAGTCAGTTGGAAAAGCAAAGGAATCTACGATTATATCAATGATGAGAGAGATAGTGTTTGGAGTAGGATTTGCAATTCTTCTTCCAAGATTCTTCGGCTTGGATGGAGTGCTATATTCTATGCCTGTTTCGGATATACTTGCATTTGTAATAGCATTTTACTTTATAACAAAGACGCTAAAAAGTCTTAAGAGCGAAGGACTGGATTACAGAACTTCACTGACTTAGGTTTTTGCTTGACTTTACAAAAAATTAGGTGTTAAAATCATCGTGGCAAAAAAATAAGAATCTGAACGACACATGTAGTGCATGGCACGTAAATCTGATTACGTTACACAGTATTTGGTAATCAGGTGCGTGGCAGCGCTATGTGTGTCTTTTTGTTTTGATTCAGAAAATGGAGGAAAAAGATATGCCGAGAAATCAATTTCAAAGAATGGTATTTGCGTCCCTGACTGTAGTTATTACAGTTCATGCATATATTTATAAGCTTCTATGCTGTGTTTTTGTTTTTGCATGGAATAAGGTTATATGTTATTATTTGATGTTAGTAACAACTAACAAATATCGCATATATATTTCAAAACGGATGTGACAAAGATGTACATGCACACATATGGAGATTATTGAAAATGAAATTCTTAACATATGGAAATAAAACAAATAAATCGTTATTGTTGATTCATGGAATGGCTAATACATCAGATCTTTTTATTCCGTTACTTAAGTACCTTAAGGAGTATTATGTAATTATATGTGAGCTGGATGGACATTCAAAAACTGAGTCTGGTGATTTTATTTCAGTAGAGATAGAAGCTGAGAAGATTGAAAAGTACGTATATGAAAATCTCGGAGGAAGGTTACATAGGCTGCTTGGGTTTTCTCTCGGAGGAACAATTGCTGTAGAGATTATCAGCAGAGGAAAGATAGAAGTAGAAAAAACAGTTTTGGATGCTGCTTTTGTAATTAAGATGGGAATCATGACGTATCCCTTTAAACTTATGTTTCAGGGAGCTATATGTTGTATAAAGAAGGGTATATCTATACCAAAGATTCTAGTAGAAAGTATTATGGGTAACGGGAATTACGGAATTATAGATACACTATATAAAGGGGTAACGCTTAGAACCGTTGGTAACGCTACATTAGCTTGTTATAAATATACAATCAAGGAGGAATTAAATAATTATCATAATCCGATTGTATTCTGGCATGGTGAAAATGAACCATATCCGGTGAAAAGTGCAAAACTGTTAAAAAAGTATCTTCCACAAATGAAGAAGAGTGTATATAAGGGAATGGGGCATGGGCAGATGTTACATGAACATGTAGGGGAGTATGCAAAAAGATTAAATGAATTTATGAGTAGGTAGGATAAATATATGTTTTTATATGATAAGCAAAGTGTTATAAAAAGAATGAAGCTTGTGATACCTGTTATGCTTCTTTGTATGATAGGAGATTACGCAATCGGAATAGAGCCTACGTGGAGTAAAGAAATAGGGATAGCGGCAAGTGATGGATGGTTATCTATATCAGATATTCGAATTGCAATATCTAATGTAAATTGTGCGCTTTTATTAAACCTTAGATCATAGATAATAACAGAAGGGGAGAAACTTCAAAAACGTAGATTAGCGAAAGCCGCTGGTTTCATAACTGCATTGGTGTCTTTCGCAGAAAGACGGGGTATAACTATGAAGATCAACGAGTATGGAAACAGAGATAAACCCCATATAATCCTGATCCATGGAATGTGGATGTGTCATGAGCTGATGCTGCCTTACGTAGCTCCATTCAAAGATGACTATCACATAATCGCACCGGATCTCACCGGGCATGGGAATGATAAAGGACAGTTTATCTCCGCTGAAAAAGATGCCGAAGAATTAGCTTCGTGGCTTTCGGCTAATGGAATGAGAGAAATAGACTTGATGTTCTCTTCCTCATTGGGCGGTGTGGTTGCGATGTATTTGGCAACTTCCAAAGAAGATATACACATTAAATGCAACGTAATGGAAGGGGCATCGTTTACAAGAGTGCCTCTGATAGAACCTTTATTCAGAATCATGATGGACGGCATTAGAAAAAATCCGGAGAAGATAGCTAAGATGTATGCTTCTATGCCAATGACGGATGGATCGATACAAACCAAGCTATATAATACCATGAAGAGAACCGACGGGCAGGCTCTGCGTAACATGGTCCACACCTGCAATTCGTTCGATTTTGAGAACAGATCTCTTGACGAAAAAAAATAAAGAACTCTGGTATTCGAATTTGGAAGCAGGGACTCACACATTGTATGCAGAGGAGACATAAAGAAATTTTATCCGGGAGCGTCCATAATGGTACGCAAAGGATATGGTCATTGCACATATATGTTTTCACATATAAATGAGTATCCTGGTATCCTGAAAAACTATATGATGACAACAAACACGACGGAATAATTCTGCCAGCCTTATTGTTGTACACAAAAATCGAATCATAAGAAAAATAAAAACCTGCTGAAAAGTACTTGACTTTTGTTAGCAGGTTTATTTTCCCAATTTTGATAATAAATATGTTTATTTTATGTCTTTTTAAAATAAAAGATATTGTTTAAAAAAAGAAATAAGAATATAAAAGGTTGATTCTGCATAGAATAAGAAAGATTATATTGAGAAAAAGAATTTATTGAGTAATATAATTGAACAATGATGATATTATAGGCTTTTTATAGCCAAAGTAAAAATTGATGTTGTGTAAAGGTATAATCTTTGTGTTTTATGAAAGAGGGGAAAATGGTAAATTATAGATTTTTTTATAAGAATATATTTGTTTTATTATTTTTGATGTTAGTTGTGCTTGGGTGCTCATTTAAGGTTGAGGCTGATGAGTATGAATATGATGAAAATGGCCGTGTGATTTTAGTTACACATGATGATGGTAGCTGCACTGAATATGAATATGATAATAATGGGAATATAATAAGTGTTTCAACAATCGATATAAATAGTTATGATGAAAATAGTGATAAAGTAAAAAATAATCAAAATAATCAACCTGAAATTATAAATCCTGAAAATAATGGTGTAAGTGATTTCTTAGGTAATAATCAAAGTACAGATTCAATTAATTTTAATGAGTCTGATGTTAATAGTTTTGATGATTATGGAATATCTAATAACAATGATAAGATATGTGAAAATTTTAATGGAACT
>JAILGP010000191.1 GCA_024696635.1 Eubacterium sp.
AGGAAGAACCAAGCATGGATATAGACATATGCCTTTAGTTGATGATTCTATAAGTATAATAATGAAAATATATGAGTTAAATTCTGATTCACAATATCTATTTGCAAAAAATAATAAACGGTTATACAAAGACACATTCAAAACTTGAAACAACCCTACACTATATACACTCTGTAGTGGATAATGAAGAAGCAGATGAAGAAGTAAGAAACATTCTTAATAAATCTGCAAACAGACTGCAAACAAAAATCCAATAATTTAATAAAAGGGAAAGCCTCTATTTATAAGCTTTCCCTTTACATTGTGGTAGTGCCGGCGACCGGGGTCGAACCGGTACGAGGATCGCTCCTCACGGGATTTTAAGTCCCGGGCGTCTGCCAATTCCGCCACGCCGGCTGCAAATGCTATTGTACCTTTTTTTCTGATTTAATGCAACAAATTTTTTTAAACATTATATTTTTTTATAATCAGATTTTTATAAGGAAAGATATACTGCTTGGGGTAGGTTTTTTAGTTTTTTACTTATTATTTTGGGTTATTTATTGGTTTGTTTATTAGGTTGTTTATTAGGTTTTGCCTAATGCTCTAACTCATGTAAAGCATTTTTATAAATAGTTGATTAAAGAAAAACATTTTTATAAATAGTTGATTAAAGAAAAACTCACATTATATCTTTATACAATAGCATTCTTAACAAATTAATAGGACTAATATAATTGTTTTATAGTTTTCAATTATATTAGCAACAAAGCCATTAAGCTTACAAGTTAGCACCCTTTGATACTATCAATTCTTATATAAATACAGATCATCCCAGGCACCCCAGCCCTTAGCATCACATTTACCGCTAAGACCTATAATTACCTCTGTGCCATCCTCTGTAATCTCAAACCCAGATAACTCTGGATTCTGCCATTCCTGCCACTTGGTAACACCAGTATCAACCCTTTGAATTTCACCATCTATTGAAATATATATATAAAATTCTGCACTATCTCCTGCGTCACCGCCCTCCAGATATGCTCCATAGGTATATGTTCCCGCATCTAGTACAAGCTTTTGTTCTACCACATATTCAATAGGCTGATCCGACCAGAAATGAAGAGTTCCAACTCCATTTTTAACATTATTCTGATCCTCCTTACGACTTATTACATCAGAGGATATTTGCCACATGCTCATATCCTGATCCTCAAAGCCACCATTGACCAAAAGATTCTCCGGTTCAACAATAAGCTTTACCGTAACAGGAAGAATAACCTCAGCTTCCATATCATTTGTCTTTACAGTAACATTTCCATCTATACTATATTCTCCCTTTTGCGAAGTATCTACCTTGCTAAGAGAATCCGAATCCCACTCTACCGGCTGCATACTTATGCTTCCATCATTAAAACGTACATTAACCTCAGTGGGCATCAAAGCCTCTTCCCCAATAGATATATGTACATCCTCACAGGAAGCAGTAGTCGGGGTTAATGGTGCTATCGACCCAGTCTGAAGGTAAGAATACATCATAGCCGAAGCTAATGGATGTCCATAGAAATCAAACCAAGCTTCATTATCCACTGCTGAACCACCATAATACTCAGCCGCATCATCATCGTATTCACCAGAATAGGAAGTTGCCCAGCCTGATCCAACCTCTTCCCATATTTTCTTATTCTCTTCTATTACCTTATCTGTATCAGATTGACTCCAATCCACAACATTTACAGGAATCCAGGCAGGTTCCCAGTAGCATATTCCGAGCCCTGCATTTCCACATCTTCTCACTGCATCCGCCACTGCATAAATTGCATCAGCCTGTCCCTGTGGAGATACCTCATAATCAAATTTATCTCCGGACTTACCCTCTGACTCTGTATTACCAGAACCATCGCCATCCTCATAGGTATGAATATAAGAGGTTTCAACCACCATAACATCCTTGCCATAATTATCCGCAATATTGGTAAGCTCCTTAGTCAAGTCCTCAGTGGTTCCATGCCAGTAAGGATAATATGAGGAAGCAAATATATCATAATCCACATCAAAATTCTTAAGATTCTGAGCAAAGAAATTATATTTCCCATTTTCCGGATTAGTAAAATGTACCGCAATCCTATAATCATTTCCTGTTGTTTCTTCAGCACTCTTTATACCATCAACACCTGCATTTAAAAGACTGGTCTTATTTGCCCAATTGGTTTCACCACAAAGACCATTAGTTATTTCATTTCCTATCTGAATAATGTCAATATCAACTCCAGCCTCTGCAAGACTCACCAAACTGTCACAAGTATATTTACAAAGCTCCCCGGCTTTTTCTTCTATATCCATATTTGCCCATGCCTTAGGTGCAGACTGTTTTCCAGGATCAGCCCAAAAATCAGAATAGTGAAAATCCAGAAGTACTTTCATTCCTGCCTGAGTAGCCAAAAGACCTATATCCTTTGCTGTTTCCAGATCATTATGACCACCACCATAGGTGTGACCCTGTCCATCAGTAGGATCATTCCAAAGACGGATTCGAACTGTGTTTACACCACATTTTGCAAGAAAATTAAAGAATCCCTGGTCATCCAATTCATTTCCATCATAATCGTAATACTTTACACCACTTTCAACCTCTGCCCTATAGGACGAGAGGTCCACACCATATATAAAGTCCGATCTTGCTCCGGTAAGCTTCTTTACAGTAATAGCCGCATCTACAGCTGTTGACCAGTCCTCTGCAAATGCATTTTCATCTATCTCTAAATCACGTTTACCATTATCTTGATTAACCGTTACATCAATTTCTTCACTCTCAGAATCTGCATCAGAAACACTGGCATCAGACTCCTCCTGTGATACACCACTTTCTTCATTATCAAGAGAATTGGAAATATCTTCTGATTCTTCATAATTAATCTCAATATTTTCACTACTCTCACTTCTGCCACAAGCTGTAATCCCTGACATAGCTAAAGCAGCAGTAAGAATAAAACTAAGTATCCTTTTAAACATTTTTGAAACCCCTCATAAAATCAAACATCAGATACCCCTATTTTTCTGATGCGCAACCGATTGTTCATAACTAGAATAATATAAATACCCAGCTTCTGTCAATTGTTTTTATCTTTAAAATTAATATTTCTTTATATAAAAGCCTTTCATCAATCAATAACTATCAATATATAAACAAAACCCTGATATATATGTATGATAAATAAAGAAGCAAAGGATCTTATATTAAATAGAAGGTCCATTAAAAATATAACAAAGGATGTATGGATGGGAATGTGCTGCACAGCCTTTGGAGATGCATTTTTTGATTCAAAGCCTTGCGCCAAGCATAGAAGAAACCCAGGTGCATTTTCATCCCAGGATAAAACATTTTTCCAGATACAGGCAGATCGTTACAAGAAATTTTTCAAGAATGACGGTTTAAAAAATGTATATAGTGTAATGGAGGAATTCGAAGAAATATTTAGAGATGATCTCGCAGATGACAAAAAAGAGATTCTTAAATTTTTCCTCAACAAAAGTCCTAACCCAATACATAGATTAAAAAAAGTATTTTATCCAAAACGTTTACGCTATGACCTGAAGGATGATATCATGTTAAGAAAAATATTCCTTTTGGGATTATTATAAATAAGAATCTAAATAAAAACCTAAATCAAAACCTACCATATAATTATGGTAGGTTTTAAAATAAAAAAACTACAAATGAACTATTTTAGTACATTTGCAGTCCTATAAACATATTAGTGGACGCTCGGGGACTCGAACCCTGGACCGTCCGGTTATGAGCCGGATGCTCTAACCAACTGAGCTAAGCGTCCCTTTCACTATAAATATTTATATGACCCGGACGGGAATTGAACCCGTGTTACCGCCGTGAAAGGGCGATGTCTTAACCTCTTGACCACCGGGCCTTATTTTAGAAAACTCCCCGAGTTGGGCTCGAACCAACAACCCCTCGGTTAACAGCCGAGTGCTCTACCATTGAGCTATCGAGGAATAAAAACAAGGTTTACAATATAGTATTGTACCTTCAAAACTTCATACAGTCAAATGTTTTAACAAAACATCGTATCTTACTCAAATCTATATTGATTCTTTTTCCTCTTGTCTAAACAAGTATTAGGAAAAGCTCACGACCTATTAGTATACCTCAGCTTAACATGTTACCATGCTTACACCCAGTACCTATCAACCTCGTAGTCTTCGAGGGGTCTTAAGAGATATCTCATCTTGAGGTTGGCTTCACGCTTAGATGCCTTC
>JAILGP010000192.1 GCA_024696635.1 Eubacterium sp.
TAAAATTTAATTATACTAAATTTAATTGTACGCAATTTAATTTTAGGAAATTCATATAACAAATACATAATGTAAGTATTCAATCTAAATAAGGAGGTAGGAATTATGACATTTTATGATCTTAGTGTAACAGCACCAGATGGAAGTCAGGTTGCTATGAAGGATTTTGAAGGCAAGGTTGTTCTGGTTGTTAATACAGCAACAGGTTGTGGATTTACTCCTCATTATAAGGACCTGGAGGCTATGTATGAAAGATTCCATGATCAGGGCTTCGAAATTGTAGATGTACCTTGTAACCAGTTTGCAGGTCAGACACCTGGAAGTGATGATGAGATTCATGAATTCTGTCAGCTTAAGTATAATACTCAGTTTCCACAGATGAAGAAGTCTGATGTTAATGGCGATACAGCAATTCCGCTCTTTAAATTCCTTAAAGAAGAAAAGGGTTTTGAAACATTTGGAAAGGGACCTAAGGCCCTTGCTATGGCAGCAATGCTTAAAAAAATCGATAAGGATTATAAAAATAATGCTGAGATAAAGTGGAACTTCACAAAGTTTATAATAGACAGGTCTGGTAAGGTGGTAGCAAGATTTGAACCTTCTATTGATATGAAGGAAGTAGAACAGTGTGTAGAAAGTCTTATTTAATAAATTATATATAATATTTTTTTTATAAAGTGAGGAATCAGGATGAGTAAGTACGATTGTTTGAAACTTGAAAATCAGCTATGTTTTCCCTTATATGCATGTTCCAGAATGATAACTAAACACTATAAACCACTTCTTGATGAGTTTGATCTTACATATACACAGTATATTACAATAATGACTCTTTGGGATAAGAAGGAGATGACTCAAAAAGAACTTGGTCAGTGTTTATACCTTGATTCAGGAACACTTACACCTCTAATAAAGAAGCTGGAAGCAAAGGGGTATACAAAAAAAAGACGTTCTGAAACTGATGAAAGAAATATTTTTATCACAATAACTGATAAGGGTATGAAACTAAGGGATAAGATGCTTAAGGTTCCTGCAAGTATGGGGGGATGTGTAAATCTACCTCAGGAGGAAGCTGAAACATTATATAAAATATTATATAAAATTTTAGGGAATTTTGATGAATTAGAAAATGGAGGTAATAAAGATGGCAGTATTACAGATTAAAGAAGATCAATTTGAGGAAGAGGTATTAAAGAGTGATATACCTGTATTAGTAGATTTCTGGGCGTCATGGTGTGGTCCATGTAGAATGCTTGGTCCTATAGTTGAAGAGCTTTCTAATGAAAACGATGGCGAAGTGAAGTTTATAGGTGTAGACGTTGATGATGCTGAAAGACTTGCTGTTAAATATGGTATCAGCTCTATTCCTTGCCTTATCTTATTTAAGAATGGTGAAGAAGCTGGTAGAAATATTGGAGTTGCTCCAAAGAGCAGACTTGCTGAATTTATCAAGGGCTAATACTTTACTGATATATACTAACTATAATATATAGAGGAGAATGACTATGGCAGATGTTTTAATTATAGGTGGCGGTCCAGCAGGTTTATCTGCGGCAATATATGTTCAGAGAGCAGGTAAGCAGGCTCTTGTGCTTGAACAGTTAGTTGTTGGTGGTCAGATAGTTAATACACCTGAAGTTGAGAATTATCCTGGAATTAAGAAAATATCAGGTTTTGAATTTTCTATGGGGCTTTATGAGCAGGCTTCAGATTTAGGAGCAGAGATTGCTTATGAAAGAGCAAGTGGTATTTGTCAAAACTCTGATAAAACTTACACAGTAAAAACTGAATCTGGTAAGGATTTTATTGCTAAGGCCGTTATCATTGCTACAGGAGCTAAGAACAGACAGCTTGGTCTTGAGAAGGAAGGCTTCTTGATTGGAAAGGGTGTTTCCTATTGTGCAACCTGTGATGGTGCATTTTTCAAGGGCAAAGATGTGGCCGTGAATGGTGGTGGAAATACTGCTTTAGAGGATGCTCTTTTTCTTACAAATTACTGCAATAAGGTTTACATAATCCATAGACGTGATCAGTTCAGAGGTGAACCTGGAAATCTTGAAGCAGTAAAGAATAAAGAGAATATTGAATTTATTCTTAATTCAACTATTACAGAACTGAAGGGACAGGATAAGCTTGAGGCTGTAGTTGTTAAGGATAAGAATACTGAAGAAATCAGGGAAATTTCTGTTCAGGGACTCTTTGTAGCAATAGGACAGGAACCGGATAATAAAGGATTCAGTGACGTTGTTGATCTAGATAATGGTGGCTATGTTTCAGCAGATGAGAGCTGTAAAACAAAGGATCCAGGAATATTTGTAGCAGGAGATTGCAGAACCAAAGCAGTTAGACAGCTTACAACAGCTGCATCAGATGGTGCAATAGCAGCTCTTGCAGCATGTACTTATATAGGATAACTTATATAATCTTATAGGTGCATGGAGTGAGTTTCTTATTATTAAATATATAACAAGATACCACAAATATAAGTAGTTTCCTTTGCTTTTGAATACAATATGTGCTAAATTAAAGAACAGTGGGTACATTTTTGATATAAAATCTATCGCTGTTCTTTTTGATTTGTTTATAAATTGCTTTAATCCTTACTTATATAAATTTTTTAGGATAAAAATCGATAATAAAAAGAATG
>JAILGP010000201.1 GCA_024696635.1 Eubacterium sp.
TACTTTCCTGTTGGAACATCTTCTATAGTAAGTTCATATTTGAACTCTCCATCTTCCTGAGATACAAGCTCGAAGTAATCCTTTATAGTCATTGCTTCGCTGCTTCCATCTGTTCCATCATTCTTCTTAACAGTTATTGTATTACCATCTTCATCAAGAACCTTGAATGTAAGGGCTCCGTTAAATTCTTCTTCTGTTACAGGTCCCTTGACAAGCTTTGTGATCTTGATTGATCCATTATTGTTTGTATTATTTTCAAATACAACCTTTTCACCTGAAATCTTATCAAGAAGTTTACCCTCAGAATTAATAACGCTATAATATGTTACACCACCAGGAACCATATATTCAGTTTCATCAACAATTATTTTATTTAAATTAAACTGAGCATAAAATTCCTGCTTATTATTCTTGTATAGACCTTGTGTACCATCAGCCTTACCTATTTCATATATTCTGTATATATTGGAGCCTTCCTCCATATATGTAACAGGTATAGATATTATTTCATTTTTATTTTCAACAACGTATGGCACCTTTGCATCTTTACCATCGCTGTCTTTACCATCTACCTCAACATCAACAAATTTTTTTGTTGATGAATCGTATCTCTGAACACCAAACTTAAATACCTGGTTACTATTAGCTATTTCTCCATCTACTGTTTTATATGCATGAAGAGTTACACTATTAGACTCTTTAAGTCCCCTGTATACAAAGTGAAACTCACCATTATTACCCATTGTAGTATTTCCAGCAGATATACCCCAGCCACAAGTTGTGTCACCCAATACAAGATTTGCCTCATCCTTAGATGCCAGGAACATACCACCTGCAATATGAGTTTCGACTTTTGTAGCCACTGGACAGTTCCATACTAACTGTCTTGCTATTTTATCTGCAAAAATATTTTGTTCGCTATTAAATATACCAGTTTGCGTATTTGTATCATGTACGCCAGTTCCATCATTAAAATCAACATGAGCTTTTGAAATATATACATCTTTAGTAGTTTTAAAATTGAAAACTATTGTCTGATTTGGAAGCATGCTGATATTAAGTCCTTCATCCTTTCTTAAAGGACCATTGGCTACATCATAATCATCAGCATCAATATATATAGTTGTTCCATCTTCAAATGCTGTAGTATCAATATAAAGATTATTATTAACTACAGTTGGTGTAATAGTTGCTTCTTTATTGGCCATATCAGAAGAAACCTTTTTCATATGATCAATCATATTCATGACTGAAGAATCAATTTCTTCCTTAGACATAGGTATTATTACTGCATACTTTCCAGTTGATTCATCATTTATCTTACCTTCATAACCATTTCCTATCATTACATAAGTAGTAGCAGGAGTTTTATTACCTATTCTCATATTAGTAGAACCAGTAATTTCACCAACTAAATAATTTCCTGGTACCTCTATGGTTCCATTACCAGATAAATCAGAATCAAAGTTCTTTCCATTAGGATTATATGATGTGGTAGCAAAATTTGTTTCACTATGATCATTCTGCAGAATAGTTTTAGATACAACACCATAATCTACAGCATCTCCCAAGATTGAAAGATAATTATAATCATTAGTAGCTTCAATTTTAGTAAAGTCAATAACATCATAATAAACAGCTGTTTTATTAACAGTATCCTCTTCTACGCTGAGATTAGTCTCACGATTTACTTTGTACCCTGCTACTTCATTAACTACTGATATATTAGTTCCTTGAAGAGCGGAGTTCATATTTGGGGTTCCATCACCACTTGCCTTAAGAAACTTAACATCTGATATTTCCCAATCACTTCTATAATCATCATATGTAGAATTTCCATTATTATCTACCCAATCACCAGATGTAACATTTCTTTCTCCGTCTTCAACATGGATATCATATATTTTCTTTCCATCCTCACTCTTTCCATCTGTTGCAGCAAGAGAAAGCTTAGCAAAATAATATCTATTCTGATTGAGACCATTTTTAGCCGTAACCAGAATATAATAATTTGATTTTTCAGCAATAGCAGCATCCTCTGAATCAAATACGAATCGGATGGCATATTCCTCATTTTCTCCCTCACGATTGAATGAACCTGGATCTCCCTCACCCGGGTAAGCATTTACAATCTTAGTAAAATTAGGAGATAAAACTGAAATAACAGTTAATAATGACATTATTAATGAAATAACAAGTCGTTTTATCTCTAGGCTTTTCCTTCCTTTCATTTTCCCCTTCCTATTTTCCTTCATAGTTTTTCCTCTTTTTTCCCTTTCTTTTAAGATAAATAGTGTAATATAGTCCTTCTATGTAAAAATACATGGCTAAATAAAACTATGTATTATGATATGGAAATAAATACTTCAAAATAAATTAAATACAAGTTGTAAATTATACAACTTTAAATACAAATGATTCTAAGACACCGTGCACAATTATAGTACAGGGCTTTTACAATAATCAATTTACATTTTAAATAAAAAAAATTTTCGTCACTTTCAACAATTATCTTATACTTCACCCCCTTTGTTTTCCGTTGATTATAGACAATAAAAATCAGCGCAACTTGTTTTCTCACGTTGCGCTGAATATACATCTTATTATTTTTCTCTAGAACTTGCCTATTTTACTTAATCTGACTCAGTTACATTTTCCAAAATATCTTGTCTATTATTTTTATACCTCTCAGCCCATTCTTTAAGATCAGAGAACAAAATATTAATATTGGAGCATCTAGATAAAGATTTGTTTCCATTTTTTCTTATATAATCCCAGGATTCCATGTATGTCATATCTTTTAATAAATAATCCCCTGTCCACATTTTACTATAAAAATAGTTAAGATCTATATTGCAGTCCCTTTCAAATTCATAGGATTTAACGACCTTATCATCAAGACTCAGATTCTGTTCATTATACAGAAAATGCTCCAGATTTGAGGAAAAGAAGTATATACTATAGTCAATGGTCTTGCTTCCAAGCTTAAATGTTTCCTTAGAACTAAGGAAATCCAGATTTTCTCTCTTCCTCTGCAGGTTTCTTCTGGTTGAAAAATCATTATCAGTCTCAATCCTGTCCTCAAAATAGACCCTGTTTTCTATTTTGCTTTTCCTGTCGTCTCTCTTAATTATTATGTCTTTATCTACATAGGCTCCGTCCAGGTCCACAAGCTGGATTATTTTCACCACATCTTTAGGATATATTTTTCCATCATCCTTCATCAGATCTATTCTATAAGAAACCTTTTCTTCAATATTTCCAGGATAAACCTCTTTGTCTGATGTAAAATCCCCTCCATTTGCGATTTTTCCGCCTTCTCTTTTATTCATACTTGCAAATTTTATTATGATATCCTCTATTTCCAGACCACTGATGAATTTATCTATTGAAGCTTCTAAGGTAATTTTATCTGTGTCCCCCTCCACCAGAAATAGTATTACCTTTTTTCTTTTTTTCTTTTGCGGAAGTTTATTCCTTTTCGTCAAATTAACCACTACCTTTCTCCAATGCATTATCTTACATATAATAATAACACTCATAAATTACATTTCCTATATAATGAAGATAAAATTCACCAACTTTTCTTCCTTCTTATTGATTTATGGTTTTGATTATTTTTTATGTGGGGTATAATGTTTTTATGTTTTAAAGGAGGGGTTACTATGTCATTTCAAAGTTTTATGTTCAATCGGATGTGTACAAAATCGGATAAAAAAAGGGATGCCGGGCTTACTATTCCGGACGACATCGAGTATATCAGGGATATAAGCTACGGAAGAAATAAGAAGTATCACATACTTGACGTGTGCTATCCCAAGTCCGCCATCAGGGTAAGTAACGAGGATATAATTGACGGTGACAGTGAAAACACACCAAAGTCCATGAAGAAGCTTCCTATTATCATCAGTATCCATGGCGGTGGTTATGTTTATGGCACCAAGGAGGTTTATCAATTCTATTGCGCGGATCTTGCAAAAAGGGGGTTTGCTGTCATTAATTTCAATTACCGACTTGCCCCAAAATACAAATTCCCTGCACCACTGGAGGACCTGACCCGAGTCTTCAAATGGATCATGTCAAATGTGGATGATTATCAATTTGACCTGGATAATGTATTCTTGGTTGGAGACTCAGCCGGCGCCCAGCTTGTTAGTCAGTACGCAGCTATTTATTCGAACAGAGAATACAGAAATATCATGAATATTAAGAAGCCAAACAAGATTAAGATCAAGGCTGTGGGTCTTGCTTGTGGTCTTTATGATCTGAAGTCTTCCTATATCGAACAAAATGGTAAGGGAATGATGAAGGATTATCTGGGGTCCAACATTGATAAATACGGTGAGAAGCTGAATATTCTGGATTATATCAATAAAGATTTCCCGCCAGCTTACATTTTCTCTTCAAAAGGGGATTTTCTAATGGATAATTGCCAGCCAATGGCCGAGCTCCTGAAAGAAAGAGGAGTCAAGTGCAAGTATAAGATCTACGGCAACAAGAAAACAGGCCACGTCTTCCACGTTAACGTAAGAGACGAAATCGGCCAGGAAGCTAACCGCGACCAGACCGACTTTTTCAAAAAATTTGCCAAAGGGGACAGACCCTTTTGGTAAATTAATAGGTTAGCAGCACGACTCCATGTGCTGCTATTTTTTTTATAGTTTGATATGATTCTCCTGTCCAGATTTCTTTGATGGTTTCTCCATTTATATCTTCAGCATGTGATCCATGATAAATGTAATCTTCAAGGAGCTTTGTCGGAATATCCTGGTCTTCATCGCTTATATTGAAGAGGGCCAGATAGTTTGTTTCATGTTCTTCTGGGTTGTTTTCTTCTGGCATGTTTTCCGCGTTGCTATCTTCTGTTCTGCCCTGCCAAATGATGAATTGATCATCTCTATATACTTCCCTGCTTCCTCTTACACTTCTTATCATGTCACACACATCTTCATTAGTAAGAAGCTCAAGGGTTTCTGGGTCAAGCTTTGTCAGCTCGCAGCCAATCATAAGTGGTGAATGGAATATGGACCAGAGAGTTAGCATTGTCCTTTGTTCGTTTACACTGAAGTTGCTTTTCCACTCATGTCCAAAACCTTTTCCCAACATTCCAATCGGCAGCATGTCACAGTCAGGATATCCTCCTTCTGTTACGTAATCCTGCCATTTTCTGCACCTGTCAAACATATCAAGAAGAAGCTCCCATTTATCCCAGAAATCATCTGTGATTCTCCACATATTTGCATTTGCCTTGTAAAAATCATGTTCTTCAACTATTGCAGGACCTGGAGAAAGGCTAAGTACTATATTTCTTCCGCACTTTTCTATGGCCTTATGTAGCATTTCTATTTCTTTTTTGCTTGACTCTGCATCCATCCTGCATATATCATCACATTTTATAAAATCCACTCCCCACTCGGCATAAAGCTCCATCAGGGAATCATAATATTCCTGAGCACCCTCAACATCTGGATTCACACCATACATATAGGGATTCCAGGCGCAGATTGAATATGGATTGGCTATATCATTTGCCTTAGCATCTGTATTCTTAATAGCACTTCTCTGGTAGGCTGCGCATCTTGGAATTCCACGCATTATATGAATTCCAAACTTAAGCCCCAGGGAATGGACATAATCCGCAAGGGGACCAAAGCCTTTACCATCCTTACTAGAAGGAAATCTGTCAACATCCGGAAGAAGCCTGGAAAACTGGTCAATCTCCATCTTGGAAAATGGCTTGTACTGATATTTATCCCTATCATGACCTGCTTCTTTAGAATACCAGGCAATATCCACCACAATATATTCCCAGCCAAATGGCCTAAGATGTTTAGCCATATAATCGGCATTTGCCTTTACATCTTCCTCTGTTACAGTGGTGTCGTAATAATCATAACTGTTCCAGCCCATTGGTGGATTCTTCAGCCACTGATCCGAACCCAATGACACCTCCGATTTTATTTCATTTATATTTGTATTAATATTTGTATTCATATTTTATTCCTCATTATTTCTGGATTTACCAAAGGAGTCCTTTGGGGTAAATTATTGGATTGATTCGTCGATTGCTCTTGCAAATTGGTCGGCGCAGGAGGTGGATCTGAAACCACAGGTGTTTCCTCTAAGTATGTCTGCTACTTCTGAAGCATCTCTTCCTTCAACTAATTTTCCAATGGCTTTAAGGTTTCCGTTACAGCCACCAACAAATTTTACATTATGAAGCTTTTTATCTTCATCTATATCAAAATCTAATTTTACTGAGCATACACCCTTGGGTGCAAATGTTATATGTCCCATGATAATCTCCTTTTACTTCAAATAAAAATTTTGCCAAAGGGGTCAGACCCTATTGGTAAATTAAATTGTACACAATCGATTTTGCCAAAGGGGTCAGACCCTTTTGGTAAATCATGCAAGGCATTGTTTTATTATTTCGACTACCTCTTTAAATTTCTCAATCATTGGTTGATAGCCTGCTTTAATCGCATCAATATCCTGATTCTTACCTGCATCTTCCTGTTTAAATGCAATGTCAGCCATTTGATCAAAACCAAGGGTTCTTGATGCGCTCTTGAGGGCGTGTGAATTAATCTGATATGATTTGAAGTCCTCTTCTTCAAATGCCTTTGCAAGAACTTCCAATTTTTCCGGGGCTGACTCCACATAGGTTTCCAGCAGCTCCTGATAAAATTCGTCATCCTCCAGGGTGTAGGTTAAAGCACTTTCCACATTTACCCCAGCTGCTCTCAGCTTATCCTTGAAATCACCAGCAGCATCACTTCCAACACTCACATCGCCACCTGCCACATCACTTCTATCTAGCATCTCGCCGCCAGCCACATCGCCACCTGTCGCATCACTTCTATCTAGCATCTCACTTCCAGCCACAGCCCCGCTAACCAGCTTTCCACTTCCAACCAGCTTTCCGCTTCCCTTCTTGCCTGGAACTTCCACTACCATGTATTTATCCTCAGGCAGGTAGGTCATAAGCATATCCTCCAGCTCAGCCGGATTGATTGGCTTAGTCAGATAATCAGTGAAGCCCTTGGACATATACATTTCCTTGGCTCCGCTAGTAGCATTGGCAGTAAGGGCAATGACCGCCGTATCATCCCCAATCATGTCCAGGTCATGAAGCTTTTTCAAGGTCTGTATACCATCCATGCCCGGCATCATGTGGTCCATGAGAATAATATGGAATTTTTCCTTCTCCACCATTTCCAGGCACTTAATTCCACTGTTTACCAGGGTCGGAACAATCTTATTCCTCTTAAGAAGTCCCCTCACAACCTTGAGATTCATGTCATTATCATCCACCACAAGAATCTTCACATCCGAGAAGGTCACCTGTCTCTCAGCCTTTCTTGCCGCTTCAAAGGACTTAATCCTGTCATGCTTATACTCGCCAATTTCAGTCCTGTCTATGATATTCTGGCGAAGTTCAAACGCAAAAAGTGAGCCCATTCCATAAACGCTGGAGACCTCAAGCTTACTGTCCATCATATCCAGAAGCCCCTGAACAATTGACATTCCAAGTCCCGTACCCTCAATATTTCTATTCTTCTCCTGGTCAAATCTCCGGAAGGAACTAAAGAGCTCCTTAATATCCTCCTCCTTGATTCCTATACCCGTATCCTCGACCTCAACACGCAGCACACACTCATCCTGGCTGTGACTCTTCAGCTTCATCCTAAATGTCACAGATCCTTTCTGGGTATACTTTGCTGCATTAGTTAAAATGTTATTTATCACCTGCTTTATCCTGACATCATCACCAAAAAGTGTCTTTGGAAGCTTAGGATCAATATCAAGCCTCAGGTCCAGATTCTTCTTGGCAAGACGGCCGGAAATCATATTTACCAGCTCATCTATCATTTCCTGGACTTCATACTTAACCTTGATGATTTCCATCTTTCCACTTTCAATCTTGGAGAAATCAAGAATTCCATTTATAAGAACAAGGAGTGTATTGCTGGCTGTCTTTATATTTTCAGCATATTCCATGATTTCCTTATTATCATTTTCACGAATTATCATCTCGTCCATACCAATTATGGCATTGATAGGCGTCCTGATTTCGTGACTCATCTGAGCCAGGAATTCTGACTTTGCCTTATCAGCTGCATTTGCAGATTCCACAGCCCTGGCCATCTCCTGGTTCATGCCAGCCTGAAATGTTATAACCTTATTTAAAAGTACAATAACGGTTATTATAATTCCTACTATTACAATCAGGTAAATGATTGTGTACCAGATCATCATACTATTCTGATGGAACCAATCCTCAACCACCACAAGGCAGAAGCCTGAAGCCGAATCTCTCTGACAAAGATAGGAGACACGCCTTCCATCATAGTCCTGGGTTGAGGATGGGGACTTATCATCGCCAGTGGTCATATAATTCTCCTTGTATGGCGTGTCCATAATATTGATCTTATTCTCCACAGTCATCTCATACTCAGCATTAGGATGATTGATTATATCGCCATTGGTATCCACCATAAAGGCATACTCGCTGTCCTTATAGCTCTCACCAAAAATCTTGATCAGCTTATCCATATAGAAGTCAATACCAAAGATTCCCAGGAATTCCCCATTACTGCCATAAACAATCTGAGACATGGTCACACAATAATTCCCAGTCTGCTCATCATAATATGGGGCGGAAATGTTAAAGCCCGTCTTGGATTTCTCGGTTTGTTTGTACCAGTCTCTCTCCTCAACCTTCCAGTCCTCATCCGGCTGCCAGCCATTATTCATAATGACTGTATGCTCCTTATAAGGGTTAGTCATATAGCATACGGAAATATCAGGATAATTAGAAGCTACAGCATCCAGCCAGGCTACAGACTTGTCATAATCCTCCAGCATTTCAGGCTGGGCGGAAATGGTATCTGTAAACATGTTAAGAACCATGATCTGTTCTGTCTCCCAGGTACTAAACTCTGTCATGTAATACTTAAGCTTAGCCTCTGTATCATTATCACGAAGACCGAAACCCAGTTTAGAGAACATATAAAGACTTACAGCCATGATGACTATAAGCATGATTATTATTATATTTCTAAGAAGCCTGATCGAACGAGATACGTCCCATTTTTCTACAGACCTGTCCGTTTTTTTGTTTTCAGTAACTATAGAGGAATAAGAGTTCAAATCTTGAACTATATCCTTGATAACAAGTCCGGAAGCCTTTATTTCAGACATATCCTCCACATCCTCTGACTCCAGATTATTATCACTTAGTCTAAGTATATTGGTAAGGGGCTCTGACAGTTTATCGGTAATGTTATTGACAAACTTTTCTCTACTTCTCAGAGCCTTCTCAGCCTTGGCCCTGTTTCTTGCACTAATAGAAAAGAATAAGATAATCATAACAAGCATGATGATATTAACGAATATATTTAAATACATCCTGCTTCTTGCTTCTTTAAAAAGCTGACTGGAATCAACACAAAGAATCATATACCAGTTATTCTCAGTAATCTCATGAAAAACCGTATAATTCTTTTTGCCTATTTTATGATAGAAATACTGATCCTTTTCCTGGCCAGATAAAAGCACTACCTCCTCAAATATACCTGAATATTTTGGAAGTACCTTATCAAGCTTGCTTCCAATAAGGTCCTCATCGTTATAGCCTATTATGGACCCATCGCTTGTCAGCATAAGAGCTATTCTTCCGTCCTCAGATGACATTTTCTCTATGGATTCCTGAATCTCTGACAAGGTAAAATCCATACTTACAACTGTATCATTATCTGAAAGCATGACCGAAAGGGTATAACACATCTCCCCTGTCATACTATCTATATAAGGATCTGTTATATATATTTCTCCCCCATTATCAATAGCGCCCACATACCAGGCTCTCTCAGTAGCATGATAATCATCCGGTATATCGAAATCAGGAATTATTTCCCAGCCATGACCAGCTATATAGACATTGAAATTAACTCCATCGGAAAGGTCAAGCTGATTCATTTTTTCCGATACTATGTATTCCTCCAGTTCTTCCCTGGTATAACCCGATTCCATCAGCTTCTCTGCGCCTCCGGCAACCCTGATAAGGGAATTCTCTGCATCGGCTATACTTCTCTCAAACTCTCCCCTGATACCCTCCATCTGGCTGATACCCAGCTGTTCAATCTGGTCGGTCAGCATACTATTTATCATGTTGATATTAAGTATGCAAATACCTGAAAATACTATGGTAAGTATGATTATTATTAATACATCCTGTTTTCTTATTGAAACTTTCATTTTGCTACTATAGACCCCTAATTTATTATAAAAACCAGTGATAATTATATCATAGGGCACATGTATTTCCAAACCTTTATTGGCAGACTTTTCACATACAAACAACCTTTTTTACAGAAATCTATGGCATAAAAAAAACATTGCTAAGACCACCCCTTTTCAGAAGATTTTCTTAGCAAATGTTTTTCTTAATCAACCAAATTATTTTCTAGATTAATCAGATTTTTCTTTTTTATAATATATCTTTCTGGTTTATCAGATATCTTCCTGGTTTATCAGATATTTTCCTGCTTAATCAGATTTTTTCTAATATTATAAATGCCTTCCCTGGTTTATTGTCCATATTCCCTAGTTCTGTCCATAATAAGCATTTTCACCATGCTTTCTGAAGAAGTGCTTATCAATGATACACTTAGGAGCAAGACCAACCTTAGGATTGATAAGCTCTGTCTTAAATGCCATCTTGGCCACTTCCTCAAGTACAACCGCACTTTCAACAGCCTTCATAGCATTCTTACCCCAGGTAAATGGTCCATGATTTACACAAAGTACACCTGGTGTATACATAGGATTAAGTCCACGTTCTTCAAATGTTTCTATAATAACAAGTCCTGTATTCTTCTCATAAGCCTGGTCGATTTCTTCTGGTGTAAGACTTCTTGCACATGGAATCTCACCGTAGAAATAATCTGCATGAGTTGTTCCATAAACAGGAATGCTTCTTCCAGCCTGTGCCCAGGAGGTTGCTTCTGGTGAATGTGTATGAACTATTCCACCGATTTCAGGATACTTCTTATAAAGTTCAAGATGTGTAGGTGTATCAGATGATGGTCTGTACTTCCCTTCAACAACATTTCCTTCAAGATCAACAACAACCATATCCTCAGCCTTCATGGTCTCATAATCTACGCCACTTGGCTTGATTACAAAAAGTCCGGACTCTCTATCAATAGCACTAACATTTCCCCATGTATAGGTTACAAGGTTTCTCTTAGGAAGTTCCAGGTTTGCAAGAAGAACCTCCTCTTTTAATTGCTCAAGCATATTTGCTCCTCCTAATATAATTATAATTAGGCATCCACCTATCTATAACTCCTTGATAATCGTTTAATATATTATCATTCTTAACATTATAAATCACTATATTATAATCATCTATTCTATCAATATCTCATGATCATCTATTCTATCAATATATTATCCAATAAAATCAATCGCAGCTCTTTCAACTGGAAGTGCCTTCACGAACTTCTCCATGAACTTATCAAAGCCTGCGATTTCTTCCTCTGAAGCCATAACGGTTTCACCAGTCTCACCAGCAAAAATCACATCATTAAGGTAAGCAGAAAGACCCTTCTTGTTTTCCTCAGCCATGTAAAGGGCAAGCACAGCTATTCCCCATGCACCACCTTCGCCTGCTGTCTTCATAACTGTAACAGGTCCGCCTGTTGCTGCAGACATGATTCTCTGACCAACTTCCTTAGTCTTGAAGAATCCACCATGTCCATAAAGCTTATCAACCTTAACCTCTTCCTCTTTAAAGAGAATATCAAGACCATATTTAAGAGTGCTTACTGCTGAGAAAAGATTGAGTCTCATGAAATTTGCAAATGAGAAATCAGCATTTACCTCTCTTACAAATACAGGTCTTCCCTGTTCAAAATCAGTAACAGGCTCGCCAGAGAAATAATTGAAGCCCATAAGTCCACCGCAGTCATAAGCTCCGTCAAGAGCAGCTTTGAACATAGTCTCATAAAGCTTGTTAGTATCAACCTCTATTCCCATTGCCTTTGAATAGCCTCTGAAAATCTCAGCCCAGGCATTTATATCAGATGTACAGTTATTACAATGTACCATAGCTACATTATCTCCCTCTGGAGTAGTAACTACATCTATTTCCTCATGCACTTCCTTAAGAGCATCTTCCATAACAACCATCGCAAAGATAGAAGTACCAGCAGATACATTTCCAGTTCTAACTGCTACGCTGTTGGTTGCTGTCATGCCGGTACCAGCATCGCCTTCTGGTGGACAAAGCTTAATTCCAGCCTGAAGATTTCCACTCTTATCAAGAAGAGCCGCTCCCTCAACAGTAAGCTTTCCTGCCTCTTCTCCAGCAACAAGTACCTTTGGAAGGATGTCAAGAAGCTTCCAGTCAAAGAAGCATCCCTCTATCATTTTGTCAAATATTTCTACATATGAAGAATTATAATCACGTGTGCTTGCATCAATCGGGAACATACCTGAAGCATCGCCTATTCCAAGGACCTTCTCCCCAGTCAGCTTCCAATGAACATATCCGGCAAGTGTTGTAAGGAATTCGATATTTTTAACATGCTCTTCCCTATTAAGAATTGCCTGATAAAGATGAGCTATACTCCAACGCTGAGGAATATTGAACTTAAGCTTCTTAGTAAGAGCAGATGCAGCAGCCTCTGTTATAGTATTTCTCCAGGTTCTGAAAGGAACAAGAAGCTGACCATCCTTATCAAATGCCATATAACCGTGCATCATGGCAGATATACCAATTCCTTTAAGGTCTTTGATCTTAGCACCATACTTTTCATCCACATCCTTAAGAAGATCTGCATATGCATCCTGCAGCCCGTCCCAAACCATATCAAGACTGTAGGTCCATACTCCATTCTCATATCTATTTTCCCAGCCGTGACTTCCCGAAGCAACTGGTGCTCCCTTTTCTTCAATAAGAACCGCTTTAATTCTAGTGGATCCTAATTCTATCCCAAGTGTACAAGCTCCTGATTCAATAATTTCTTTCATATTTTTAATACTTCCCTTTCTTATTTTATAGATATACCTATTCTTCTCTCTTCTTACAGGAATTTCCTACTATAAGCTCAGGCTCGATTATTACTCTCTTCTGAACCTCTTCACCCTTTATCATCTTCATAAGAAGCTCCGCAGCCATTCTGCCAAGCTCTTCTTGAGGGTGAACAATAGTAGTAAGTCTCACTCCTGTGCTTGTAGCCATCTGAGAATTATCATAGCCTGTTATTGATATATCTTCGGGTACCTTTACTCCCATCTCTCTAAGAGCCTTTATTATATGCATAGCCAGTTGATCATTATACGCAACTATTGCATCTATCTTTTTGCCATTCTTAATCATACTCTGAATATGATTATATGGATGAACCGCCCTGTCCTCTGTATAGAACCAGATTACATTTTCAGGATTATATGGAATTCCAGCCTCAAGAAGAGCCTTAACATAACCCTTATGCCTGTTCTGACCCTGTGTATCATCAGACTTAAATACTCCCAGAATTTCCTTGTGGCCAAGCTCAATCAGATACTTGGTAAGCAGATATCCTCCACGCTCATCATCCAGAAGAACATGAACCTTATCTTCCATAATAGAATATTCACCCTGGATGAAAATATAAGGTACCCCATATTCATCCAGCTTGTCATAAAGATTCTTATGACGGCAGAACATATTACTCTTACTTGGCTCAATAATGACGCCATCAATATTCTTCTGAAGTATTTCCTCCAGGCACTGAACCTCCCTGGCTCTGGAATTATTTGTATGCTTAAGCACTATGCTGTAATCATTGCAGGAAAGAACTGAATCAATTCCATTTATTACCTTCGGAAATATATAATCAGAAAGATAGGTCATTACAACAGCTATATCCTTTGATTCCTTCTTCATCTTTACACCATCAGAGCAAAATGTACCGCTCCCGTGTACCGCATAGATGTATCCATCTTTTTCAAGATTTGCAAGGGCTTTTCTTACTGTCTGTCGGCTAACATTATACTTGATAACCAGCTTGTTTTCCGACGGAAGCTTATCTCCGGGACGTATCTCCTCCCTAAGTATCAAATCCTTCAAATCTTCTTCAATCTGATGATATTTTAGCACTGCGCCTTCTTTTGTTCTCATAACACCCCTCAGTTCTGTTTCTTAAATCCCCCTCAGATATACGGACATTTCTCCTTCTCCACGATTTGCCCATAAGAAATAGGGAATCATCCTTATCTGAGTTTTTTCTTTTATATCCTGCACATATTCTCTATATAGTGCATTGTCATCTTCTTCAGCCCTAGCCCTAAGCCTGTAGCCATCCACATCCAAGAATGTAGCCTCCACATCTCCAAAGGTCTCCCGGCTTTCCTTTATCTGACCCTCAGTATCAATCCTCAGTCGCCATAGCTTATCTCCATTGTCAGCTTCCTCTGCACAGTAAACTATAGGACCACGCTTTACAGCCAGCTTGCCTTCGTTTTCGAATACATTTTCATTGCTCATAATAAGCCTTGGTTTAATTGCAAAATGTAATCTAATCTGATCCCCATCTTCAAGATCAGATGCATAAAGGTAACCCTTTTCAACATAGGTTTCCCTGTCTTCCAGTCCCTCTACACTATAGTCTTTCTTAGCCCATCCTGGAATTCTAATTCCTAGATTAAGCTTGGAAGCCTCAATTATGTTATTTATATTATTTTTGTCCTTTTGATTCTTGTCTATATTATTATCCCCATTATCAACAGGTGATTCATTTTCAATTTTAATACACTTGATAGTAACATTTCCATCCTCAATAATAGAGCTTTCAACCTCAACTCTATATATGCCTCCTGATGTTTTTACCTGGAGGCTTGAGGTCATATATAGATGGATAAAGAGTCTATCAGCCTGCTCTGTATAAGCATAGGAGCCTATGGATGTCAGAAGTCTTGCAATATTAGGTGGACAGCAGGCACATCCAAACCATTTCTGTCTGACAGGCTTTATATGAAATTTTCTCTCATCATTTTTACAGGCATTAGGTAATACCTCCAGAGGATTGGTGTAAAAAAAGGACCTTCCATCCAGAGATATACCACTTAACACGCCATTATAGAGTGCCAGCTCCATAATGTCGGAATACCTGATATCCGGCTCCACCTGAAGCATCCTTCTTGCAAAGAATACCAGGCCAATAGCCGCACATGTTTCGGTGTAGGCTATATCATTAGGGAGATCAAAAAGGAAGGAAAAAGATTCCCCAATGTGGGTTGCGCCTATTCCACCAGTCAAATACATTTTTGTATTTACAATACTGTCCCACAGTATTTTACATGCATTAAGAAGACTTTCATCCTTGCTGTGTCTGTACATATCAGCCATTCCGCTATAAAGATATACAGCTCTGACAGCATGTCCCACCGCCTCTGTCTGCTGACGGACAGGAAGGTGAGCTTGATGATAATGATATCTTATAAGAGGAGCGCCATTTTCAGGCTTATGCTCATTATCGAAATAATAAGGCTGCTTTCCTCTTTCATCTATAAAATATGATGCAAGCTTCAGATACTTATCTATACCCGTTGCTTCATAAAGTCTGATAAGGGCCATTTCCGCTATCTCATGTCCAGGATAGCCCCTGAGCTTGCCCTCTTCAGGACCAATTTTTTCATCTATGTAATCTGCATACCTAGCAGCCACCTTCATAAATTTATCCTTGCCGGTAGCCTCGTAATATGCAACTGCACCTTCAATCATATGGCCCAGGCAATATAGCTCGTGGTGGTCTCTAAGATTAGTAAGGCTCTTATCCATACCACTCAGAATATAGTAAGTATCCAGATAACCATTTTCCAGCTGAGCATCCCCAATAAGATCAATAACCTGATCTGCAAGAGCTTCCAGCTTCTCATCAGGACTTATTTCAAGTGAGTAACTTACCGCCTCAAGGAACTTATACAGATCACTGTCCTGAAATACAAAACCATAAAACTTATCCGGGTCCGGGTTATCCTTATCCTCCGGAAGCACTTCGAAACCGCGAAATGTATATGCCGGCTCTTCAAATTCTGGCGACTCAGTCCTCAGTTTATTCATCCTTCTTGCCGCATTAAAATTATGGATCACAAAGCTTGGGCTTGCATCCTTTACTCTGTCATTCAGTATATCCCACTGATATGGGATAACCACATCCCTGACCAGGTCTATCTCTCTAGCCCAGAAGGAATCTCTAATCTTAATATCTGAGGGTTTTATAGGTCTGCCAAATTCATTCATAAGATTTACCACTTTATTATTAACAAAAATTTATAGCTAAATGTTAATTCAAAAAGCAAACATGATTTTGATTTAATCAAGTCTAAATATTATGATTTAAAGTTTTATTCTAATCAAAATCAGATAACTATATTGTTTCTATAATCAAATACCGGATATCCCTTTTCATCCCAGTCAACCACCATAACGTATGCATGACGATTAGGATCATATAAAGGATCACCAACTATTTCTAAATAGGTTCTCGCATGATAAACACAAACATCTCTTCCATCAGGAAGCTTTGTAAAGCAGTTATGTCCAGGACCATAGAAACCAAGGTCGCTATTTGTTCTAAGAACAGGTTCCTTAGATTTGGTCCATGCTCTTGGATCAAGCAGGTCTCCATCCTCATCTATACTGAGCATACCCATGCAATAGCACCAGCCTGTAGCACTTGCCGAGTAAACCATGAAAATCTTTCCATTCTTCTTAATAATAGATGGACCTTCATTTACCCATATATCCATTCTCTCCCAATCATAATCAGGAGTTGTAAGAAGTACCTGTGCTGTCTTAAGCTTAAGTGGGCTCTCCATCTCAGCAATATAAAGATTTGAAATCTGAATACCTACGCTGACCTTTTCAGCCCATATATAATAATACTTTCCTTTATGTTCAAAAACTGTAGAATCCAGTGAAAATGCCTCGAAGGAATATATATCATCATCACTTCTCTGCATCATGCCTCTCTCGATCCACTTGTCTGTCATAGGATCCTGTCCCTGGCAGCTAAGTATATAAGGTCTGAGTCTCCATATATCATCAGCTCTTGACGCTGCAAAATATATATACCAGCATCCATCTATGTAATGAAGCTCTGGGGCCCATACATTCTGACTCATATCTCCACTTTCATGCTTTGTCCAGATGACGGTTTCAGGAGCATCCTTCAATCCCTCAAGTGTATCCGCATGTCTAAGAACTATCCTGTCATATTCAGGGACCGATGCAGTAAAATAATAAGTTCCATCAGTTGCTCTCATGATATATGGATCAGCTCTCTGTTCTATAAAAGCCTTGTTATATTCTGTAAGTTCCCCATTTCTTTTAACATTGTCTACTTGTTGTGCCATAATTTCACTTCTCCATCATAATATGTATATACAAGTTAGCCAAGATTAACATGCTAGATAATTCCTAATCTTTACCTTTAGCTACTATTTAAATACTATTAAAATTGTAAATAATTTTATTATATGTGTCAATAAATATTTTAATAATTATTAAATTCTTTTAGTTTTTTCTAAAATTACCCAAGGCTTATTTGGATGAAATCCTTAATTATCCTGCAAATAAAATAGATTCTTTTAAAATTACCCCTTTATTTTTGCGTTTATTTAAATTATTTCACAAAAATAGAAGTTGAGCAAATTTGCCCAACTTCCATATGTATTTTTCAAATATTTTTTTCACAAACTTGTACGGTATTTTCCCAATCCAAAATCCAACTTGTATGTTTTTTATCCAGATTCATCATATCTTGACCGGAAAGATGCTTTTATTTTGTATTAGAAAAAGGTATCTTACAGTCATATTTAAATACAAATCCCCATATCAAAAACACTAATCATCAGTCTCTACTGAATAGTCCAGCTGAGGCTCAACAGTTCTATCCAGACGTTTTTTTGCCCATGTACATATACCCTTATTGGTCAGTCCCGACAAAACTACAGTTGTCTTATTAACATCCCGATCAAGTCCCTTTTCCACATGAATATATTCTTTTATAGGACCATAGATAAATTCAAGGGTGAATTCATCCACCTGTTTCCACTCTCCTATAATAGAGCAGCACTCAAGTCTTCCATCCTCATACAGCTTAAGAGGATGAGCATGGCACACGCCCTGAGGAATAGAAGGTCTAAGTTCTATTCTTTCATAAACCCCCGGAATCAACGAGCTTTTGGCTATTCTATAGGTTTCTCTGGCATAAGGCTGGGCCGAAACCATAAGCCATCCATCAGGAGTTCCAAACATTCTTCTGATTTGAAGAAGTCCCGGACCGCAATCATCATCCATGAATCTTAACTTTCTAATATGAGACACAAGAAACATTTCACCATCCGCCCTTTTAAGCACCGAATTATGACCAGGCCCCATGTAAGGCATACCAGTTATCCATCTATAGCCTGCCGCAATCATAAGGCCCCTGGTACAATCATCATCCACATTGTCGGCCATATCATTTCCAAAATAATCCAGAAACGGACCAGTCACCTTCCTGCTTCTGCCTACGCGAATATTGTAATCAGACCTAAGAGAACCATAGGACACAAAAAGGTAATAGTAACCAGTCTCTTCCAGATAAATCATATATGGTCCTTCAATAGAACCAGAAGTCCATAAAGGTCTGCGAGCCAGACATATTCCAGCCCCCTTGTTTATATTTTTATCTATATCATCTTTAAGATATCCAGTATCTTTGTCCAAAGGAAGCAGATGTACTCCGTCCCAGAAGGACCCATAAAGAAGATACTGTTCCTTAGTTTCATGATCTTCAATTATGTTGGCATCAATTGCATTTACATCAAGAGAATCATCAGATTTGAAAACAATTCCCTTAGGTTCAAAGGGTCCCTGGGCCTTATCTGATACAGCTAAAAATATACAGGACTGCTGAACTCCCCAGCTGGAATTGGAGCAATAAAGTCTATACTCATCCCCAACCTTCACAATATCCGGAGCCCATATGGCATCCGAACCGGTCCACTTTTTCGCTTCTTCAGGAACCTCAACAACTTTTCCAAGCTTATCCCAGTGTTCCATATCCTCAGAAACCATAGCCTCACCGCTTGTGGCATAAATATAAAACTTACCTGTTACAGGATCCTCAAAAATAGCAGGATCATGAGCCATATAGTCCACATATTCCACCGGCTTATCATCACCACGGAAATTAGGCTCAGCCCTATAATTCATGTAATGCTCATATATTTCCTCTCCAGATAAAGGCGCATCATATATACATAGGGCTGACATGTCTCCCCTGTATGAAACCTGATAGCAGTCTCCTCCAAGACAAATTGATGAGGCCCTGTTTATCTCAGGTATATCGCTTCTCATTTTAACAAACTTACCATCTATGAACATTCTTGTTGTTTTAGAAAATGCATCGTAAACAAGGGACACATGGCTCCACTTACCAAGTGGAAGTCCATTAGCCACATTATCAGTCCAAGGCACCTCCCCATCCGGATGCATTCTAAACATACATAGGTTTCCACTTACAGAAGGCATAAAGGATGTAAAGCCATCCTTATGACGAATATATATAGCACTTATCCAGTTCTGAATTTCCTTAGGTCTCAACCACATGGTTATTGTGAAACTGTCTCCAAGAAGAAGGCTTCCCGGCAGCCTCACAAGATTAGTATCCACCGGGCCGCCACCAAATGAGAGGCCTCCCCATTTATCCGATATTCCATCTACATATTCTATTCCTCCACCAACTATTTCTCCTGTATATTCACCCTTGGTGGTTGATAGATTATTTTTAAATGCATATTTATATACATGCTTGTTTTCAATTATTCCAGAAATAAAATCCAGATATTCCCCCAGCTCCAGCGGAGATGAAAAATAAGGTCCCGACGCACCATCACAGCCATTCTGGATCAAGAACTCCGCTTCCTTAAGATTATTGATTTCCTGACCAACACTTAAAAGATGCAGATCTCTTGTAAGATGGAAAAGGGTGGATAATACACTTACCTTGTTTTCATCCTCCATATTGTTACCAAGATAACCCTCATCAAAGAATACACTACTGAAGGGCAGACGCTCTATGTATCGGAAGCTGGAGAAATCTCCTCCAAAATCAGTAAGGCCTATATAGAATCCAGCATCCTTGAGCATTCCCAGATTCTTGATTATTCTTCCAGTGTTTCTACGTTCAAACATATTCTCACTTACAAGAATCTCTACCCATTCCTTATCAACCTTATATTCCTCCATAATTTCCGAAAGTATGGAAACTACATTTTCGTCCATGAGAATATCCGATAGCTGAATGCAGACCCTGACCTCTCTTTTTTTCTTCTTATACAAGCTGCTTATGAGTCCGCAAAGCTTTCTGAATGAATATATATCAATTTTCCTGACAAAACCTGTTCCACTAAGGGCTCTCTCAAATTCCTTTCTGCCACGGGTATCTCCGCCTCTGATATTCCATACCGTAAGGGCAACCGTACGAAGGAGCTTGGAATTCTGTAAATGTACCACCGGATAGAAAACAAGCCCAAATCTTCCATTCTCCAAAGCAGATTGAGCCGTACTTTCCATCTCCGCATCAAGTCTTATTCTTTCCTCATATTCATCAAAGAATATATACCTGTTCTTCCCCTGTTCCTTAGCAAAATACATAGCTGCATCACTATAGGATAAGAGGTTATCCATTTCCTGACCTACTTCAGCATTCCATAATATTCCCATGCTAAGTGTTATAACCTCAAAAGCCTCACTCACTTTTCCCTCTTCAGCCATCTTTTTCATTATAGAATCAGCCAGATATTTCAGCTCGTCGCGACTAGTTTTGCCCGGTCTCATAACAACAAATTCATCGCCCCCAAGCCTGATAACAAAGTCAGATGGTTTCACAGACTGACAAATAATCTGTGTAATTCTAATAAGAGTCTTATCTCCAGATTTGTGGCCATACATATCATTTACCATTTTGAAATTGTCCACATCAATAAATACAACCTGTACAAAACTCTCTTTAGAGATACTATCCTTCCATATCTCATACATTCCCTGTCGATTATATAATCCCGTTAGATAATCCCTGCTATCTCCCCTCATAATAACCACCTCACATAAACAAAACCCCTATAATTCAAATAAATTCCAACAATTCAAATGCAAGTCCAAAAAATTATATTCAAGCCCAGTAAGTCATATTCAAGCCAAGTAAATTATATTCATGCCCAAGAAATTATATTCAAGCCCAATAAATCAAATATAGCAATCCATAGCACAACTCAATACATGCAATTATTTAATGAGTGAATTTTATTTTAGGAAAATGTAATTTATTTTAGTTTTTCATTAATTATATTAAGAATTATAGTATAAATCAAGCATAGTCCTACATTAATTAATAGTATTTATTATATTTTTTTAGTTTTCTTTAAAAAAAAGTAAAAAATAAGTTGTATTTTCCCTGTCCATATCATATTATAAATATTGGTTAAAGAACTTTTACACATGTTTGTTTTTTATCTTCAAGTCACAGGTATACAAGTTTGTAAAACCACACCTATACGAAGGCACAAGTTAAAATACATAAATATAAACAAAAATCACATAAGAAATAATAAACCTGAGGTAAATAATCATGCAGCATATCACATCTCTCGATAACGCCCTTGAACTCTTCAAGGCATTAGGTTCTGATGTACGAATCGATATCGTAAAACTACTGCTTAAGAACGGCCATATGAGTATGAACGAACTAGCTAAGGAGCTGGCTATTACCAATGGCGCAATCACTAATCACATAAAAAAATTAGAAGCATGCGGTCTTGTTTCTACTTCTAATGATTCTGCCGGTCATGGCAATCAAAAAATGTGTACATTAACAACCGATAAGATTCTGATTGAATTAGAGCCTGATCTTCTGGACGATAATGTCTACGAAGTAAATCTCAAGGTTGGCCATTATTCAAATTATAACCTTTACCCTACCTGCGGACTATCAACCAACACTGCCCTTATAGGTGAAGTTGATGACACAAGATATTTTGCTCATCCAGATAGATATAATGCAGATATACTTTGGTTTACCAAGGGATATATAGAATATGAAATCCCTAATTTCATTCCTTCAGCTCACAAGATAACCCAGATGACTATTTCTCTAGAGCTTTCATCAGAGGCACCAGGAGTAAATAGCAATTGGCCTTCAGATATAACATTTTCACTGAATGGAATTGAGCTTGGCACATGGACATCTCCTGGGGACTTCGGTGATATACAGGGAATATTCACTCCTGACTGGTGGCCGCTGAATTGGAACCAATATGGTCTCCTAAAGCTTCTTGTTATAAACAAGAAAGGTACATTCATCGACGGACTTAAGATTTCAGATGTAAATATAAATCAGTTCATCCACGATTCAGCCAACAAATATACTCTACGTATGGAAATCAAGGAAGACGCTAAGCATGTGGGAGGAATCACAATATTTGGCGAATCCTTCGGAAACTACGCTCAGAATATCAAGGTAAATGTAAATTACATGCCAATTGATCCTACAAAACAGTAGAATAATAAAACAACAAATATAAAAAACATACCTTTAATAAGCAGATAGATAAAGCCCTTATTAAAGGTATTTTTTATTTTCTTTAAATAAGCACTTGTATTTTAAAATAATCTATAATAATACA
>JAILGP010000085.1 GCA_024696635.1 Eubacterium sp.
GGTGATAGTGTTAGTCTTGGAGTGGCAAAGGATAAGGTTACATTTAAAATTAATAATTAAAATCAATACAAAATATGTAGAAATATAATGTGTTTTTTGCTATCATAGCATTAGCTTATCCTAAAATTTATTTTAAATATATTCAAATTTTAAAATAAGCCTTTTATAAAATTTAATAAGAATAAGATAAGCATGAATATGACCATTATATATAGGAGGTAATAGTAATGGCAGTTATAGATGAGCTCATTCGCGAAGAAGGGAATGGTAGTCTTAGCTTTGGTAATTATAGTCTTTCTGAGAAGACTAAGAAAAGTGGTTTTGAACATAATGGAGACTCTTATAAAATCAAGACCTTTAATGAGATAACTAAGCTTGAGAAAAATGGTATGTTTGTTTATGAATCTGTTCCAGGTACTGCGGTTCATGAGTTTAAGGCTGACGGAGAAAAGGTAGAATTCAAGGTTGAAGGTGAGCAGGATGCTCAGATAACACTTGAGCTTGAACAGGAAACAGAATATATAGTTTATGTTGATGGTGTTTCTGTTGGAGAGATGAAAACTAATCTTGGTGGAAAGCTTAATATAAGTGTAGAACTTGAAGCTGCTGATATAGTTAGTGTATTAATAGAGAAAAAATAAGTTATTAATGACTTAAATGGGGACCTGCCTGTTTGATTTAGGGAAGTCCCCATTTAACTTTGTATACATATATGTTTAGGAGATTGCAGTGGCAAAAGAAAAACAGATTTTTTACTGTAAAGAATGCGGATATGAATCTTCAAAGTGGCTTGGACAATGTCCGGGATGTAAGGCCTGGAATTCATTTGTGGAAGAGAAGGTTATTAAGACTAGAAACAACAAAACTATAACACCTGGCGAAAGACCTAAAGCTACAAGTATTAAGGATATATCTTCCTCTGAGGAAAGTCGTATATTTACTAGAATCAGTGAACTTGACAGGGTACTTGGTGGAGGAATAGTAAAGGGGTCTCTTGTCCTTGTTGGTGGCGATCCTGGTATTGGTAAATCTACCTTGCTTCTGCAGATGTGCCGTAATCTGGTGGAATCGGATATAAGGGTTTTATATGTTTCTGGAGAGGAATCCATGTCTCAAATAAAGTCCAGAGCTGTAAGGCTTAATGTGTCAAAATCATCTAAGGCATCAGGAAACGAAAAGATAAATTCTAATGATATAGATGAAAAACTTATGCTTCTTAGCGATAATGACATGGATAATATTGAAAATCAGATACAAAGTATTAATGCAGAGGTTGTTGTTATAGACTCTATACAGACTATAGAAGCTTCTAGTATAGATTCTGCTCCAGGTACTGTTTCTCAGGTGAGAGAAGTAACGGCCAGACTTATGCAGGTGGCCAAGCAGCATGAGATAGCAGTATTCATTGTTGGCCATGTGACTAAGGAAGGTACAGTGGCTGGACCAAGAACACTTGAACATATGGTGGATTCGGTTTTATATTTTGAGGGAGATGAAAGTGGAGGTTTCAGATTACTTCGCGCAAATAAAAATAGATTTGGTTCTACTAATGAAATTGGCGTATTTAATATGACTGATTCTGGTCTGGACGAGGTGACTAATCCATCTGAATTCTTTTTAAGTGGAAGACCTCTTGATGCATCTGGTTCGGCCGTTGTATGTATTATTGAAGGAACCAGGGCCCTTATGGTGGAGCTCCAGGCTCTTGTTACTGATTCTAGTTTCAGTCTTCCTAGACGTACGGCAGTTGGTATGGATTTTAACAGGTTGAATCTCCTTATTGCTGTTTTGGAGAAGCGTGGTGGAATTCATATGACAAATTGCGATTGTTATATTAATATAGCTGGAGGGTTAAAGGTAAATGATCCTTCTGCTGATTTAGGTCTTATTTGTGCTATAGTTTCCTCTTTCAGGGATCGTGCTATTGATGATAAGACAGTTATTATTGGAGAAATAGGACTTGCTGGAGAAATAAGGGCGGTAAGAAGTATATCGCAGAGATTGAGAGAGGCTGCCAAGTTGGGATATACAAGGGCAATAGTGCCTAAATCAAATTACAGTCCAGATCTTTCTAAGCTAAATCTTGAGGTTGTATATGTTTCGAGTGTTAGTGAGGCTATCGCTATTATCTAACGCTTGCTTTATATTATAATAATCAAATTAAATATTGTATTTATAAGGAGGAATAAATAATGGGAATGAATGTTGCGTGTCTTGATCTTGAAGGAGTTCTTGTACCAGAAATATGGATTGCTTTTTCAGAGGCTAGTGGTATACCTGAACTTAGGAGAACTACAAGAGATGAACCTGATTATAATAAACTTATGAACTGGAGACTTGGTATTCTTAAAGAAAATGGACTTGGACTTAAGGAAATCCAGGATACAATAGCAAAAATTGATCCACTTCCAGGGGCTAAAGAATTTCTTGACCAGCTTAGAGATGCTACACAGACAATCATTATCAGTGATACATTTGAGCAATTTGCAAAGCCTCTTATGGTAAAGCTTGGTATGCCTACACTTTTCTGTAATACACTTGAAGTGGCAGAGGATGGAACTATTACAGGTTTTAAGATGAGATGTGACCAGTCTAAGCTCACTACTGTAAAAGCCCTGCAGAGCTGCGGATTTGATACCATAGCTACTGGTGATTCCTTTAATGATCTTGCTATGATTAAGGCTAGTAAGGCCGGTTTCCTTTTCAGGAGTACTGATAGTATTAAAGCGGATAATCCTGACTTACCTGCATATGATGAATATGATGATTTGTTAGCTGCATTTAAGGCTGCATTATAATTTTTAATTATATTTTGGAGGAAAATTTTGGATATTACAGAAATAAAAAAGAAATATTCTCATTATGGCCTTTGCCTTATGATATATATGCTGGTTATTGAACTGTCTGGATATTTCATGAGGTTTATAGCTAATAAGGCAGGATTGGATTATACTTCCAACAGCTGGCTTACATATTTCTTTGGACTTGCCCCAATTTGGCTTATAGGATTTCCTGTATTGCTTCTTTTATTAAAAAGTATGCCTAAGGAAACCCCTGAGGAGCATCAGATTAAACCCATATACATGATACAATTTTATGCTATGCTTGTTTTTCTTATGATGGTAGCGAATCTATTTGGGCAGTTTGTTGTTATTGTCTTGGAGAAAATAAGTGGACTTACTATAGACAATACTACTATAGATATGATTTCAGGCCAGGAATTACCTCAGACATTACTTTTTACTGTTATAATGGCCCCTATTCTTGAAGAAATTACATTTAGAAAAATACTAATAGACAGGCTTGGTCAATATAGTAAAAAATATAGCATTTTATTATCTGGATTAACCTTTGGGATATTTCATCAGAATATTCATCAGTTTTTCTATGCCACAGTTATAGGAATACTTTTTGCCTATATTTATTCAATATCAGGCAGGATAAGATATACTATCGGTCTTCATATGATGGTTAATTTCTTTCATGGATTCCTCCCTATACTTTTGATAAAGGGCCTGGATATGGAAAAAATCAATGCCATGTCTGATATTTCACCTGAGCAGGCTATGGATCCAGAGGTACAGCAGGAGGTTATGGCCTTATATTCTAATCCATCATTTTTGTTTTTGTTAGTATATGTATTTTTAATACTTGCCTTATTTATTACGGGCTTAGTTTTGTTATGCGTGAATATTAAGAAAATGAAGGTTTATGAAGCTGATCCTCTTGTAACAAAGGAAAATGCTTTAAAAACCGTATTCTTTAATGGCGGAATGATAGGATTTTATATTGTAAGTTTTATCCTTATGGTTATAACAATAATTCTTATACAGTAAAATGTTATTTATTTAGATTTTATTAGTTTTGTTATATTTTGTTATATTTTGTTATGTTCTGTTATATTTTATTGGATTTTATTGGATTTTATAGGAAATGATATGAAAAACTTTAAATGTTTTTTAAAAAAAATAAATATAAATAATAAAAAAAGGGGCATGGCTTTAATTCTAACAGCCATGCTGCTTGTTCTTTCGTCATGTGGCAGGAATATATATGAAATTGATCCTGATTCTGTTGAACAATATATGACCAGTGAAGAGATAACAGATGCTCCTACAACAGAAAGTCAGGAAGCCATTGATAAGGATGATGAATTAGAAAAAGAATTAGAAAAAGAATCTGATTCAAAGGATGGTAAAGCTAGTGCAAGTGATGCTGCTGGTGAGAATACATCAGAAACTGCAAGTAATGCTTCAAATGAAAATATATCAGAAACCACATCAGAAACTGGGAGTGAAGCTGTAGATGAAAATACTTCAGAAGCTGCAGATGAATATAAAAGTGAAGCTACTACAGAAGAAATTTATGAGTATATAAATGAAGATGGAAGAAGGATGTCCAATGATTCATCTGGTTTTGTACTTATCAGCGAAGCTGTTCCTGATGCCATCCTGGAAATAAGGTATTATTCTACCTATAACTTTGTTGGGGACAGGATAGATGGTTATGAGGAACCTGTTGCAATCATTACTAAGGAAGCTGCCCAGGCATTAAAAGAGGTTAGTGATGAACTTGTTGCTCAGGGCTATCGTCTTAAAATATATGATGCCTATCGTCCTCAGAGGGCGGTTTCTCATTTTGTGAGGTGGGCTGAGGATATTAATGATACAAGGATGAAGGATTATTTTTATCCTGAACTGGATAAGTCAGTTCTTTTTAATCAGGGATATATCTCTGAATATTCGGGCCATAGCAGAGGAAGCTCAGTTGACCTTACACTATTTGATATGAATACAGAGAAAGAAGTAGATATGGGTGGAACATTTGATTATTTCGGTCAGATTTCCCATCCTGATTATACTAATATTACTTCAGAACAATATAATAATCGTATGATACTTAGAAATGCCATGACAGCTCATGGTTTTAAGCCTATATCGGTTGAGTGGTGGCATTTTAATTATATTAATGAACCTTATCCAGATACATATTTTGATTTTCCTGTAGCAAGCTATGCTGTTCCTTCCTTAGATTCAGGAGAAGAAGCTGGAATGGAAAGTGGAATGGGAGCAGGAGAATAATCATGCCATGTTCTAATATCAGACTTCTTATATAAGTCTGAAAATGGTAGCGTTTTTTATGCCTGTTTCATTTTATTCTTTAATATAATATTTGAATAAATTTTTATGAGGAGTAATTATGATACTCGCTTGTCAGAATATCAGTAAAAGCTACCTTGATCAGGTGGTTCTTAAAAATATAAATTTCCATATAGAAAAAAATGATAAATGTGCCATAGTTGGAATAAATGGTGCTGGAAAAACAACCCTTCTCAGAATAATTCTTGGTAAAGAAGAAGCAGACTCTGGAAATGTTGTTATTTCCCGTGATATAAGACTTGGATATCTGTCTCAGAACCAGGATACGGAGCTGGATAATACTATTTATTCAGCTATGCAGGAGGCCAAGAAATATCTTATAGAAATGGAAGAACGAATCAGACAGCTGGAAAAGGAGATGGAGGGTAAGGATTCAAAGGAACTTGAATCTATCCTGGAAACCTATAACAGGCTGCAGACCAAATTTGACAGAGAAAATGGTTATGCTTACGAAAGTGAGATAAATGGCGTTATCGCAGGTCTTGGATTCACAAAAGATGATTATGACAGGCCTGTTGCCAGTCTTTCCGGTGGACAGAAGATGAGGGTGGCTTTAGGACGACTGCTTTTAAGTCATCCAGATATTATAATTCTTGATGAGCCAACAAACCATCTTGATATGACCTCTATTCAGTGGCTTGAAGGATATCTTTCTTCTTATCCCGGCGCTGTAATAGTTGTTAGTCATGATAGATATTTTATAGATAAGATTACAAATAAAATAATAGAAATAGATCAGGGGCAGTCTGAAATATATAACGGTTCCTATTCCTATTATAGTCAGGAAAAGGCCAAGAGAAGACAGGCAAGACTTAATGCTTATATAAAACAGCAATCCGAAATAAAACATGAGGAGGCTGTTATTACAAAGCTTAAGCAGTTCAATAGAGAAAAATCTATTAAAAGGGCTGAAAGCAGGGAAAAGAAGCTTGAGAAGATAGAAGAGTTGGAAAAACCTCAGGAAACCAAATCTGAAATGAGACTTAAGCTTGAACCTGTTAGTGAGTCTGGAGAGGATGTCCTATTTGTAGAAAATCTTGCAAAGGCCTATGGAACAAATATTCTTTTTGAAGATCTTAATATGGATATAAAAAGAGGAGAACATGTAGCCCTTATAGGTGGAAATGGAACTGGTAAGACTACTATTCTCAAGATATTGGCAAGAAAGCTTTCCAAGGATGGGGGAAGGGTGAATTATGGTGCCAAGGTCAGAATGGGATATTTTGATCAGGAGCATCATGATCTGGATGTTAATAAAAGTATATTTGATGAGATGGCAGATTCATTTCCAGAAATGAATAATACCAGAATCAGAAATGTTCTGGCGGCATTTCTTTTTACGGGGGATGATGTTTTTAAAACTATTGGTGATCTTTCCGGAGGAGAAAGAGGAAGACTTTCTCTTGCTAAAATTATGCTTTCTCCTGCTAATTTCCTTATACTCGATGAGCCAACAAACCATCTGGATATACCTTCAAAGGAAATATTGGAGGATGCTTTAAAAAATTATACAGGTACAGTTCTTTATGTAAGCCATGACAGGTATTTTATAAATAGAACCGCAAGTAGAATCATAGAGCTTAGGGACCATGTGCTTACAAATTATATTGGCAATTATGATTTTTATGAAGAAAATAAGGATAGGATGTTTTGGCTTCAGCATGGCCAGGTTCAGAATCTTAAGGATGGCGATTTATCTTGTGGTGAGACTCAGGGACAAGGTGCTGAATCTACAGCCTTGTCTGGCCGCCAGGAATATGAGAATAAAAAGAAACTGGAAGCGGAAAAACGAAAAAAGGAAAATGCTATTAAAAGAGTTGAAAATCAGATAGAGGAGCTGGAAAATGAAGGGGCTGATCTTGACAGGCAGCTGAATGATCCTGCGAATGGTACAAATGCTGGTCTTCTGATAGAGCTTGCAAAGAAAAAGGAAGAAATTGATCAGAAACTGGAAGAACTTATGGAAGAGTGGGAAAATCTTCAGCAATAGTTTGCATACTTTGGTTGGATTTGTTATTATAGGTTTTGGTTGTTTAAAAACAGGTTTAAATGCAGGTTGTATACGATTTTCAGATTAATTAAAAACTATTTGTTGATTTATAAAAGATTTCAAATTAGTAAGAGGTAGAGAATAATGAAATGTCCATTTTGTAATGAAACTGATACTAGAGTTATAGATTCAAGACCAGCTGATGATAATACTGCCATTAGAAGAAGAAGACAATGCGATGCTTGTGGCAGGAGATTTACAACCTATGAGAAGGTTGAAACTACACCTCTTATGGTTGTGAAGAAGGATAAAACCCGTGAACCATATAACAGGGAAAAAATTGAAAATGGTATCATAACCAGCTGCCATAAAAGACCTGTTTCTATGGAAAAAATTGAGGCTTGTATTAATGAGATAGAAACAGCAATCTTTAATCTTGAATCAAGGGAAATTGAAAGTGATACAATTGGTGAAATTGTAATGGATAAGATTAAGGATTTGGATGGGGTTGCATACGTAAGATTTGCATCCGTATATAGAGAATTCAAAGATGTTAATACATTTATGGATGAACTTAAGAAGATACTTAAATAAATTATAGCTTTATAATCATAGATTTAAAATTGGAAGGATATATGGATCAAAGCAAGATTATTGTAGCTAATGGAGAATCAGAGGTTGTGGTTAAAAAATCCCGTTTTCTAGGGGTGGCTGCATATGTTGATTCTGAGCAGGCTGCAAAGAATATAGTAAATGCTATAAAGAAGGAACATTATACTGCAAGACATGTATGCTATGCATATCTTATTGGAGAGGATAATCCTAAACTTAAATATAGTGACGATGGAGAACCTGGAGGTACTGCTGGTAAGCCTATACTGGATGTTATTACAAATTCAGGGATACATAATATAATTGTTGCTGTTACAAGATATTTTGGTGGAATACTTCTAGGAACCGGAGGTTTGGTCAGGGCATATACCGATGCTGCTAAGGCTGCTGTAGAAAATGCTGAGATTAAAGAGGTCTGTATGAACAGACTTTATGATATCCTTGTTGACTATGGGGAACTGGACAGGGTTAAGTTTTTACTTGATGCTGTAAATGGTGTATCAATGGATATGGATTATACCGATAAAGTTAACATACATCTTACTATACCAGAAATAGAAGCTGAAGCTACAATGAAGAAAATTACTGAATTAACTTCGGCAAGAGCTCTTATCACTTATAAATCAAGTTTTATGGGATGATAAATTATGGAACAGAAAATAATTAAATAGAAAATGATTGAATAAAAAAATAATTAAATAAAAAATAATTGAATAAAAAATAATTAAATAAAAATAATAAGGAGCTATATGATGAAAGACTTTAAATCATACAGTTCCTTTTGTATTTTATTTTGTATTTTATTTCGAATTTTATTGCTAGTTATATTTCAAATTATTATTGCTTATTTTGGACTGGTTTTGAATTTATTCCCAGAAATTATCTTCTTCAATAACTCTTATTTCAAGATAATCGAATTCTACTGATTCCATAAAGCTTACTGGTTGAAATCTTGTCATGGAATGATCTATAAATTCTTTCTTGTTTACGTCGTGCCAGATTGGTATAGGAAGATCAAATTCCTGGCATATCATTTCAAGTGATTTATATACCTTTTTGGTCCTGCTAAGTTTCTTATCATTCAGGCTTATTACGGTGTCCTTTATCATATGATTATCTTTAATTACTTTTCCCCATATTCTAAACATGAATGTCTCCTTTTTGATTAGGTGAATTAATAAAATAAAACAAAAATAAATTCTTGAAATATGATACTTTATTTATGTTTTTAATTCTTAAAAATGACACAAAAATGATGCCATTTTGTTACTAAAAAATATCATAATAAGCCACAGTATAACATAAATGTCCCTTAAAAGAAATTTTAAAAAATAAAGACTAAAGGACATTGGGTTAGAGCTATTAAATTAGATGCTTTAATCAAGAGATTTTATTAAGAGTCATTAATCAGGAAGGAAGTGTTTTTATGTCAGATGAGTACAATTCAAACAGTCTTAATCAAGAACATAAGGTGGAACCTATAGATCCTAGAGGGGATTCTTCGGGTCAAACCTCAGGTGGCACTAATATTTATGATTATGGAAATACCGGTAACTATAGTGGACAAAGTGGTTATGGTAATACATCTGGTTACAGTGGACAGTCTGGTTATAATGGAACAAGTGGATATTTTGCTAATTTAAATAATAAACCAGATTATTCTTATGATGATAATAGAAATAATATATATAGAGATAATGCTTCTAGTGATAAAAAAGTTGGGGCAGAGAATAAAAACAATATTAATAGGGAAAAGAAATCTGCTAATAAGAAGGTGAATTCAAAATCTAAATCAAAAGATTCCTTTGCTAAAAAGCTTGGACTTACCAGCCTGCTTGCTCTGGTTTTTGGACTTGTGGCAGGGGGTGTATTTCAGGGTATAAATTATGGAGCTGATAAGCTTAAAAACAGGGGACAGGAGATTCAATCTGAGGCTGATGCAGAGGATGAATATAGTGCTCTTGAAGATGATGATAATGATAAAGAAGATATAGATGATAAGGGTTCAGATTCTGAAGAAGTTGCTGATGCAAATACAGATGAAAGCCAGACTGAAGAAATTGAAGATAGTCAGGATGAGGAGTCACAGGAAGACTTAAATCAAGACTTAAATCAAGAAGAAAATCATGATGAAATTTCTATTACAGATAATTCTGGTAAAGATGGTATAGAACAGCAGGAAATAGTTCAGGGATCATCTTCAGCTACTCTTGAATATGATGTTTCGGATATAGTTGAGATGGCACAACCATCAATAGTATCCATTACAACAGCAGGAACTGAAGTTGTACAGTCATTTTTCCAACAATATGAAAGACCAACAGCAGGAGCTGGCTCTGGAATAATTATTGGTCAGAATGAAGATTCTCTTTATATTGCAACTAACTATCATGTTATTCAGGGAGCCAATGAAATAAAGGTGGGCTTTAATGATGGTGAGGTTGTTGATGCTACAGTACAGGGCTATGATGAATCTGCAGATATAGCGGTAGTTTTAGTTAGTCTTTCAGATATGAAGGATTCAACTAAGGATGCAGTAACAGTTGCCTGTGTGGGAGATTCTTCCTCTCTTCAGGTAGGTGAACCTGCTATAGCAATAGGAAATGCACTTGGTTATGGTCAGTCAGTAACTGTAGGCTATATAAGTGCTCTCAATAGAAGTATAGAAGGCTCTGAAGGTACATTTATACAGACAGATGCAGCTATTAATCCTGGAAATTCTGGAGGAGCTCTTATTAATTCCAAGGGTCAGGTTATAGGAATTAACTCAGTTAAATATGTAGATAGTACTGTTGAGGGAATGGGCTTCTCTATACCAATCAATCTTGCTATGACAATTATTAACGACATAGTATCTGGTGAACAAAAACAGGAAGCATATCTTGGCATATCCGGAGTTGATATTACAAAGGAATATTCTATGGTATATGGATTCCCTATGGGGATTTATGTAAAGGATATAGAATCTGGTTCAGTTGCAGAAAGCTCAGACCTTCATACAGGTGACATTATAGTTGAATTTGATGGTCAGGAAGTTTATACTAGTGAAGAACTTCAGTCTCTTATTAAGAGTAAGACGGCTGGAGATACTATAGAAATGGTAGTCTATAGGGCTGATGATATGGGACAATATGAGAAAGTGACAGTAAGTATAACATTTTAAAAACAGTTTCCTTAGACTAAATGGTCGATTATTATGTATAAACTTATTACAAGAGATGGAATGGCTAAGAGGGCGGATTTTGACACGCCCCATGGGGTTATTCATACACCCATGTTCATGAATGTAGCTACTGCTGCGGCAATAAAGGGTGCGGTCTCCGCCGCAGACCTTGAAAATATAAAAACTGAGGTAATGCTATGTAATACATATCATATGCATGTACGCCCCGGTGAAGAGATAGTGTATAAAATAGGCGGGCTTCATAGGTTAACAACCTGGAGCCGGCCTATTCTTACTGATTCGGGAGGATTTCAGGTCTTCTCTCTGGCTAAGCTCCGTAATATAAAAGAGGAGGGCGTTACATTTCACTCCCATATAGACGGAAGAAAGATATTTATGGGGCCAGAGGAGAGTATGACAATTCAGTCTAAGCTTGGTTCTACTATAGCTATGGCCTTTGATGAGTGTCCACCTGCAAAGGCTGAAAGAAAGTATATAGAGGCATCTGTTGCAAGGACCCAGAGGTGGCTGATCAGATGTAAGGAAAAAATGGATTATCTAAACAGTTTGGAGGAAACCATTAATAAGGAGCAAATGTTATTTGGTATTAATCAGGGTGGAATATTTGATGATGTCCGTATAGATAATGCCAAAAGAATAGCAGAGCTTGATCTTCCGGGATATGCATTGGGTGGACTTGCTGTTGGTGAAAGTCATGAAGAAATGTACCATATTCTGGACGTAACTGTACCGCATCTTCCAATGGAAAAGCCTACATATCTTATGGGGGTTGGAACTCCGGAGAATATTCTTGAGGCTGTAGACAGGGGAGTGGATTTCTTTGACTGTGTTTATCCATCTAGAAATGGCAGACATGGACAGGTATTTACTAATCATGGTAAAATGAATCTGAAAAATCAACGTTACGAACTGGATATGAGACTTATAGATGAGGAGTGTAATTGTCCTACTTGCAGACGCTACTCCAGAGCTTATATAAGACATCTCCTAAAGAGAGATGAAATGCTGGGGCTTAGATTATGCGTACTTCATAATTTATACTATTATAATAATATGATGGAAGAAATAAGGAATGCTATAGAGACTCATACCTGGAAGGAATATAAGAATAAGAAATTGGCAGGATTTGCTGAGGGAGAAGAATAAAGCTATGGAAATATTTAAAGCTATGATTAAGGATTTAAAGATGAATAAGACTGTAGCAGGTATACTTGCTATGTTCCTTGGAACTATTGGTATACATTGGTTCTATATGGGCAAGTGGAAGAGGGGACTTGTATATCTTCTTTTCTTCTGGACTGGTGTTCCGACTATATTGGGTATCCTTGACGGTGCAAGATTTTTTACACAAGTGGCTGAAGAGGCAGAGGAAGTTTAGTAAGGGTGCATAATTGCTTTAAAGTGATTATTGGGTTATAATGTAAGTTGGTTTAAAAGTGCCGGAAGGAGGTTTATGTATGAGTGATTCAATACATGTATCTGATGATGTTGTTTCCAGCATAGCTGGTCTTGCAGTCACTGAGGTTGATGGTGTAGCCAAGCTGACAGGTGACATAACAAGGGATCTCATAGCAAAGCTGGGTAAGAATAATCTGTCCAATGGAATCAAGATTGAAAAGGAGGAGGACCTCCTTACCGTTAATGTTAGTGTCGAGATTAAATTTGGCTATAACATAATGGAGGTATCTAAAGAGATTCAGGAAAAGGTAAGACAGACTCTTCTTACTATGACTGGACTTGAATGTAAAACAGTAAATGTAAGAGTTTCCGGAATTGATTTTGCCTGAAGCCTCTTAGATTTATCGTTTAAGATCATTATTGGCTTAGGCCATTATTAATATATAATACCGTGAGGATAATTATGACCAGACATGAATTAAGAGAAAGAATATTCAAGACAATTTTTCAGATACCATTTTATGATGGTGATATTCCTGAACTTCCAGATGATATTCCTAACAATGTTATAAGTAATAATCAAAATGGTTCGGAGGATTCATCAGATAATACTTCTTTTGATGAAGAAGAGATTATACCTGAATTAAGTTTAAAAGATAAGCTTTATGTTTCCCAAAAGGTTTCCGGAATTCAGGATAATCTTGAAGAGATAGATAAAATAATTGTGGAACATTGTAAGAATTGGAAGTTTAATCGTATTGGTAAGGCTGAGCTTGCTATTCTCAGACTTGCTGTTTATGAAATCAAATATGATGAAGATATTCCTGACAGGGTGGCTGTAAATGAAGCTATAGAGCTGGCCAAGGTTTATGGAACAGATAAAGCATCCGGCTTTGTTAATGGTGTTCTTTCTGGATTGATTTAATTAATTATTTAAAGAGACTATATAGCATTTAACTTAAAGATATTACTTAGTGGAATTAGATAATGGAAATAAGAAACGGGAAAAAAGTATATACTGTAAGTGAAATTAATGATGAAGTATCTGATTATTTGAAGAATAATCCTGAGTTTACAAATGTAACTGTAAAGGGTGAAATTTCTAATTGTACTTTTCAACAGTCCAGGGGGCATTATTACTTTACTATAAAGGATAGTGGCTCTATACTTAATTGCGTTTTTTTTAAGGGATATGCCCAGTTTCTTGACTATAAACTGCAGAATGGAATGCAGATTTATGCCAGTGGTAAGCTGGATATATATAAGGAAAGTGGAAAATATCAGCTTTATGTAACAAAGGTTGAAAAGAGAGATGATAAGGGGGCAATTTTTAAAGCCTATCAGGAACTTAAGGCCAGACTTGCTGAAGAAGGTCTCTTTGACTTTGAACATAAGCTTACTATCCCCAAATATCCTAAGGCTATTGGTATTGTTACATCTCAGGATGGAGCGGTAGTACATGATATTATAGAAGAGGCCTACAAAAGAAATCCTTATGTTCAGTTTTATCTTTATCCTGTACAGGTTCAGGGAAAGGGTTCTCCTGAATCTGTTGTAAGAGGAATAGATTATTTCGAGAAAATGGGAGTTGATACTATTATCCTCGGAAGAGGAGGTGGTTCCTCTGAGGAGCTGGGAGCCTTTGATACGGAGCTTGTAGCCAGACGTGTATATGAATGTAAAATACCTACTATAGCGGCAACTGGTCATGCGATTCATAATACCTTGGCGGATTATGCGGCTGATGAGAGAGCAACAACACCAACGCAAGCTGGTGAAAAGGCTGTTTCAGATGTAATGACTACCATAAGACAGATAGATAAAAGTCGTGAAAACATGGATCGTTTTATTAATCTTAAGGTGAGAAATTACAAAACCAGACTTTTGGGGCTTAAGTCATCCATAGAAGCTAAGGCTCCGGCAAAGCAGCTTGAAGAAAAGAAAAATATAGTTGATAGATATTATATGAACTATACAAGATTGATTGAAAAAAAGTTTAATAGTAAACTAAATGATTATAATATGCAGTTAGATCATCTTAAGACTTTTATGGATAAAAAGTTTGAATCCCGTAAGAGGAGGTTTGACCTTGCCCTTGCAAGAATGGATGGGCTTAGTCCTACAGCTAAGCTTAGAGGTGGTTATGGATATATAGAGACTGATGGACAACCTGTAACTTCTGTATCCGAGGTTAAATCAGGAGATAGGATAAATATTCTTCTTCATGACGGAAGTATTCCTGCCATAGTTGAATAATATTTTTGCTTTGATTTGAATATATAAGGGGACAATTCATGGGTACTACTAATAATAATGAAAATAATAATTTTGATGATTTTGATTTAGAAGCAGCTCTTTCCAGAATGGATGAAATTAATACACTTCTTAGTCGTGAAGGAACCTCCCTTCAGGAATCATTAGAGCTTTATAAGGAGGGGGTTGCTCTTGCCGGAGAGTGTAAGAAAAGACTTGAGGGTGTAGAAAAGCAACTTAAAATTATTAATCCTGAGGGACAGCAGAATGACTGATCAAAAGATGAGTTCAGAAACAGGCTTGATTTCGAATTTAAACCAAGTCGTTTCTTATGTAGAGAAAACAATAAAAAATCATTTACCAGAGGCGGCCGATTATCCAGCTAAGACAATTGAAGCAATGAATTATGCTATGTCTGCAGGTGGAAAGAGAATCAGACCGACTCTTATGATGCTTTCATTTAAGGCTTTGGGTGGTGAAGATTATATGGTTGACACACTTAAGGCTTTCATGTCTGCTATGGAAATGATACATACCCATTCATTGATTCATGATGATCTTCCCGCTCTTGACAATGATTCACTGAGAAGGGGGCGTCCTACTGTTCATGTACAATATGATGAGGCGATTGGAATTCTTTCCGGTGATGCATTGCTTAATTATGCTTACGAGACAGTTACAAAGTCCTTTTCGGATTCCTCTTTGGAATTGGAAAAGGCGTTAGATAATGATTTAAATAGTGATTTAAATAGTGATTATTGTATTAAAAAACTCAGTCTTTCTGCTAAGGCACTAAGAAAGCTTTCTTACTATACGGGCATAGATGGTATGCTTGGAGGTCAAAGTCTTGATGTTGAAAAGACAGGGCTGAGTGTAACAGAGTCAGAAAGAGATTATATTTATCATAATAAGACCGGGGCTCTTATTGCAGGCTCTCTTGTGATAGGGGCAGTGCTTGCAGGGGCTGGTGATCAGGCGGTAGCTTCTATGGAAGAAGCTGGCTATGCTATAGGTAATGCTTTCCAGGTACAGGATGATATTCTGGATGAAACTGGAAATGAGGTGACTCTTGGTAAAGAGGTTGGACAGGATTCTCGTAACAGTAAAAATACCTATGTTTCAAGCTATGGACTGGATAAGGCACATCAATATGTTATGGAAGAAACAAAAAAGGCCAATGAGCTTATAAGTGGTCAGCTTAAGAATAGGGAAGCTTATAAAACAGAAAAAAAGTCTAAGGATTTAAATATAGATCCACATACAGCCGGAAAAATATTACTTGATTTAGTTAATAGTATGGCTGATAGAAATAAATAAATTGCCGGGAGTAACTAGTATGTCTATACTGGATCAGATTAATAAAGAAAATGATATAAAAAATATAGAAATGTCTGATATGCCGGCTCTTGCAGAAGAGATAAGACAATTTCTTATCACAAATGTTGCAAAAACCGGAGGTCATCTTGCCTCCAATCTTGGTGCTGTTGAAATAACCATGGCACTTCATCTTTGCCTTAATATGCCTAAGGATAAGATTGTGTTCGATGTGGGACATCAATCCTATACACATAAGATTCTTACAGGCAGGAAGGATGATTTCTATAAGCTTAGACAATTTGGAGGTATCAGTGGCTTTCCTAAGACCTGTGAAAGCCCATGCGATGCATTTAATACAGGACACAGCTCCACATCCATATCTGCTGCTCTTGGTTTAGCCGAGGCCAGGGATCTTAATGGAGGAGATGAGAGAATATGTGCCGTTATTGGAGATGGCTCTATGACAGGCGGTATGGTTTTTGAAGCTCTTGATCAGCTTTCAGAACTAAAGTCCGGTTGTCTTATTGTGTTAAATGATAATGAAATGTCAATATCAGAAAATGTTGGCGGCCTTTCCAGCAGCCTCAGCAAGTTCCGTGTAGGTAAGCCCTATAATGAACTTAAGGTTAATGTCGAAAGTGCCCTTCTTGATATTCCTAGCCTGGGAGATAAGGTGGCTAAGGGTATTAAGAAATCCAAGGATTCCATAAAGAATCTTTTGGTTCCAGGAACCATATTTGGAGATATGGGAATAACCTATGTTGGTCCTATTGATGGTCATGATGTGGAAACCATGAAGGATATTTTTGAAGATGCCTTTAAGCTTAAAAGGCCTGTAATAGTACATGTAAAAACTATTAAAGGAAAGGGATATGGTATTGCAGAAAGATATCCACAGCATTTTCATGGATTGGGACCATTTGATCCTAAATCAGGTAAAGCCCTTAATCCCAAAAGTGGAAGTACCTATACAGATGTTTTTGCTACAAAGCTTATAAGTCTTGGGGCAAAAAAGAAAAATATTGTAGCTATAACTGCTGCAATGGCTTTGGGAACTGGAATTAGACCATTTCAAAAGGCTTATCCTAACAGAACCTTTGATGTAGGAATAGCAGAACAGCATGCTCTTACATTTGCGGCAGGTCTGGCTAGTGGCGGTATGATACCTATTGTTGCAATATATAGCTCCTTTCTTCAAAGAGGCTATGATCAGCTTCTACATGATATATGTCTTCAGAGGCTTCATGTAGTAATAATGATTGATCGTTCTGGGATAGTAGGGGAGGATGGGGAAACCCATATGGGAATTTATGATACTGCTTATCTTAGAAGCATTCCTAATCTTACTGTTATAGCTCCTAGAGGGGCCAGAGATTTAGAAGAAGCTATGGAATATGCTATAAATGCAGAAGGCCCTGTTGCGATAAAGTATCCTAAGGGTAAGGCCTATACGGGTCTTGATGATAAGAGCTTCCAGTATCTTAAGGGTAAATCAGAGGTTATTAATTTCAGTTCCCAGATAGGAGAAGTTAAGACCAAATCTCTTGCTATTATAGGTGTCGGAAGCATGGTAAGTACTGGTGTAGAGGTAAGGGATAGGCTTAAGGAAGAAATAGGTTATGAGCCTCAGCTTATAAACCTAAGATTTATTAATCCTCTTGATGAGGATAGGATACGAGAAACTGCTGATCAATTTGATTTTATTGCCGTTATGGAAGAATCAGTAAGAAGAGGAAGTATAGGTGAGGCAGTGGGATATAATCTGGCCCTTTGCAATAGTAAGGCAAAGCTTCTCCATTACTGTATTCCTACAGAGGTGGTTCAGCATGGAAGTGTGTCCAGACTTAAGGAATCTATGGGCCTGGATTCGGATTCAATTTATAATGACATAATCAATCGTATAAAGATTTAATTATAAGAAATGGATAGCTTTTAAATGAGTGATAAGAAAAGACTGGATGTTCTCCTGGTGGAAAATGGATTTGCAGAATCCAGAGAAAAAGCCAAGGCAATAATAATGTCTGGAATTGTATATGTAAATGATCAAAAAGAGGATAAGGCTGGAAGTACATTTCCCCTGGATGTAAAGCTTGAGGTCAGAGGAAAAACTCTCAAGTATGTTAGTCGTGGCGGCTTAAAACTGGAAAAGGCCATGAAGAGTTTTCCTATAGAGCTTAAGGACAAGGTTTGTATGGATGTTGGCGCATCCACAGGTGGATTCACTGATTGTATGCTCCAAAATGGTGCGTCAAAGGTATATTCAGTAGATGTGGGTTATGGACAGCTTGCATGGAAACTTCGTCAGGACCAAAGAGTCATTGTTATGGAAAAAACTAATATAAGGTATGTGAAGCCTGAAGAAATAGAGGATAAACTTGACTTTATATCCATAGATGTATCCTTTATATCTCTTTCCAAGGTTCTCCCTCCTCTTTATCCACTTCTTAAGGATCAGTCTGAGCTGGTATGTCTTATCAAGCCTCAGTTTGAAGCTGGTAAAGGCAAGGTTGGAAAGAAGGGTGTTGTCAGAGACAGGTCTGTTCATATAGAAGTAATTGAAAGAGTTATAGGTTTTGCTGTTTCCTCAGGTTATAATGTACTGGGACTTGATTTTTCGCCTGTAAAGGGACCTGAAGGAAATATAGAATATCTTATACATTTATCAAAAAATCCAGATTTTGAATATAAAGCAAAGGATGATTTGGGTGAAGAACAATCTGATATAGAATCTGAAAATGCTTCATTAATTCTGGAAAATAATTCGGAGTTTGATAAGGATTTTATTAAAAAGCTTGTGGAAGATAGTCATAAAGTACTAGTTGTTTAAGGAAATGCTATGAAAGAATGCAAAAACTTTCTTTTGGTTGTAAATGAGGTTAAGGATGCTGATCTTAAGTATTCTCATATGACTGAAGAAAGCATAAAAAAACATGGAGGAACAAGCAGTCTTGTAGTAGGCCTTGATCCTGAAAAGATTAAGAATGCTGCATCAGGTGTGGATGCAGTTATTGTGCTGGGTGGGGATGGAACAATCCTTGGTCTGGCCCGTGCCATGGTGGAAATTCAGGGAGTTCCTGTTATAGGTATTAATCTTGGTACAGTTGGCTTCATGGCTGAGGTTGTTGTATCGGAAATTGATATGATGCTTGATAGACTTACCAAGGGCGATTACTGGCTTGAGGAGCGTATGATGATTTGTGGAAAAGCTGGTGATAAAACCTATCATGCTCTTAATGATATTGTAGTGGCCAGAGAGGATGCTTTAAGAATCATTGCTGTAAAGATATATGTAAATGGAGATTATTTCGATACTACAGAGGCAGATGGTATTATTATATCAACTCCAACAGGTTCTACAGGATATAATCTGTCTGCAGGAGGTCCCATAGTAAAGCCGGATGCTAAGCTTTTATTAATGACTCCTATTTCTCCATATTCTATGTCCAGAAGAAGTATTGTTTTTGGTATGGATGATAAGATAAGATTGGAGCTTCTAGAAAAGAGGAAGGATATAGAAAATAAGGCTATCATAGCCTATGATGGTGCTATCAGCATACCTATGAAGGTGGGAGATACTGTTGATATAGGTGTGTCTGAACATACATTTAGTATTATTCGTCTGGATAAATCCAGTGTTTACGATATTATCAGACGGAAAATCGGCGGATAGATTAATAGGTGCTGCCTTTTACTTTGGTTAATTAGATTGGTTTATCTTTATAAGCAGTATGTAAGGGAATGCTGCCATATAAAGGAGTAATATATGTTAATTAATTTACACATAGTGAATCTTGCTCTTATTGATGAGCTGGATATTGATTTTACAGAAGGACTTAATATTATGACCGGTGAAACCGGTGCAGGTAAGTCTATAATAATTGGTTCCATTGGAATAGGTCTTGGTGGTAAGTTTGATTCATCCCTTTTAAGGAATAAGGATAAGGATGGAATGGTTGAACTCCTTTTCTCTGTAGACGAAAGACTTACAGCTTCTCTGGCGGAAGAAGAAGTGGATATAGATGATGGAGAGCTGCTTATTTCAAGAAGGCTTACAGGTGGAAAAACTGTAAACAGGATAAATGATAAGAATGTTACTCTTGCTAAGCTGAAAAGGGTTTCAGAGAAACTTTTAAGTCTTCATGCCCAGCACGAGCAGAGAAGTCTTCTTGTGGCATCTAAGCATTTGGAACTGGTCGATAATTTTAGTCAGGAGATAAAGGAGCTGAAAAAGGAAGTGTCTCAAAGCTGTAAGGATTACAGGAGCATTTCGGATAAGCTTGAGGAACTGACTATGGATCAGACCGAGAGAGCCAAGAGGCTGGATTACATAGAATATGAGATAAATGATATCGAATCAGCAAGACTGAGACCTGGAGAGGATGAAGAGCTTGAGGACATTTATAAGAAGGCTAGTAATGCCCAGAATATAGCTGAAATCACTTCTAAAACAGAAATGCTTGCAGGCTATGACAGAGAGAATTCTGCAGGTAGTCTTATATCAGAAGCTCTTCATGAATTGCAGAGTCTTTCGAGATATGACAGCGGGGCAGAGGAATTGATCAGTTCACTGACTGATATAGATAGTCTTATGAGTGATTTTTCAAGACAATTATCTGATTACATTTCAGATATGGAATTTGATGAAGAGGTCTTGAGGGAAACGGAAACAAGACTTAATCTTATCAATACTCTTAAGTCAAGATATGGGCAAAGCATTGAGGAAATATTTGAGGTACTTGAGAAGCTTAAGAAAGAGGAGGAAGAGCTTTCCTCTTATGATGAGACAGTAGCTGATCTTGAAAAAAGAAAAATAGTACTTGCTGATGAATATTATGCCAAGGCTGAAAAGCTTTCTAAGCTTAGAAAAAAGACAGCTAAGGCCTTATGTAAGACTATATCAGCTGCTATGAAAGAGCTTAATTTTAATGACGTAAGATTTGATATGGAATTTGAGAGACAGGATGCTATTCTGCCTGGAGGAATTGACCTTGGTCAGTTTATCATATCCACAAATGTAGGAGAGGATATGAGACCTCTTATTAGTGTTGCATCAGGTGGTGAGCTTTCCAGAGTTATGCTCGCCATCAAGTCTGTTATTTCAGAAACAACAGATACACCAACCTTAATATTTGATGAAATTGATGTTGGTATAAGTGGAATCACTGCAGAGAAGGTAGGACAGACTATGCGTAAAATCGCACAGTCCAGACAGCTTATTTCTATTACACATCTGCCTCAGATAGCAGCATTTGCGGATACGGCATATGTAATAGAAAAAGAGGTAAATGGGGATAAGACCATAACTGGTATCAGAAAGCTTGACATGGAAGGAAGAGTCATGGAACTGGCAAGACTTCTTGGAGGAACAAATATAAGTGATACGGTTTTGGCAAATGCAAGAGAAATGCTTGAACGACACGGGGGATTAGATACTAATGATTGAGACAATCGCAAGAGTCAATCTCATGGTAAATGAGGTCATGAGGATCAAGAAGAATCGACTTATGCCAGATGTTCTTACTGGTAATGAACGTCGTATAGCACTTGTTTCGGGAATATATGGAGATGAGCCTCAGGGACAGTTCATTTGCTATGAAGTAATTAAAAGGATAAAAAAGAATTTTGAATCCTTAAAAGGTATAGTTGATATATATCCGGCTGTAAATCCACTTGCTATGGAAGCAAAAACAAGAGAAATTCCTGGCGCAGAGCTGGATATGAATGAGCTTTTTCCTGGAGCTAAGAGTGGAGCCATAGGCGAATACGCAGCTTCATGTCTTTTGGATGATATTCTTAAAGAGGATGATTGTCCAAGTGCTGAATTCTGCTTTGATATACATGGTAGTAATCTGTATTTAAAGGAGATTGCTCAGATTAGGCTTAATGACGATGTTGTAGATAAGGTTATGCCATATGCTACACATCTCAATGCTGATATGATATGGGTTCATCCTTCTTCGCAGGTTAAGGAAGGAAGCTTGGTATTTGAGCTTAATAAGAGAGGAGTTGTTTCCTGTGTTACTGAATCCTGCTCTGCATATAAGGTAGATCAGGAATCAGGACTTCAAATGGTTGAAGGTATATTTGCCATGATGAAGGATATGGGAATGTGGGAAGGCGAGGTAAAGCCTGTTAAGAAGGCTACTGTAGCTTATGATAACCAGATTACTTATATTAATTCAGAAAGCAGCGGACTCTTTATTCCAAATGTTGATGTACATGATTACGTAGATGCCGGTATGAAAATTGGATCAGTAATTAATGTTCTTACAGGTTCGGTAGAGGAAAAGGTTATTGCTCCTAAAAGTGGGGTGATATGTGCTATACGTGATTATCCGGCTATAGAAATGGGGTCTCTTCTAGCCCGTATAGTTGGAAATAATGAATAATATAGGGAGGTAGAATTATGAGACAGAAAACCTTATTTTCATATGAAGCTCCCTTTAGTGGTGAGCATAATATATACGGTTTTATATATGGCGCAGGAAGCTATTCAGATCCTATACATTCTGAAAAGAGTGCAGCGATAGTTGGTGCCATGAGGGGAAATGAACATCAGCAGCTATATATTTGTTCCAAGCTGTCAGCCAGGCTTGCCAGACTTGAGGAAGAGGGGGATATTGTTCCTGGTAAATCAGTAATGATAATTCCATCTGTTAACTATAGCGCCCTTAATGCACACCATAAATTCTGGCTTTCTGATGATTCGGATATAAATAGAGAGTTTCCAGGAAATCCTGAGGGACAGGCTACCAGCAGACTTGCCTATAGTCTTATGCAGGAGCTTAGTAAGTTTACTTATGGAATACATTTTCCGTCTTATTATATGAGAGGAAGATTTATTCCTCATGTACGTATGATGAAGACTGGCCATGAAAGTACTAATTTGGCAAATCTTTTCGGACTTCCTTTTGTAATGTTGGCAGAGCCTAGAGCTTTTGATAGTGGTACGCTTCATTATAACTGGCAGCTTTCGGGAACAGAGGCATTTTCCCTTTATTCAGGCGGTACAGAAAGAATTAATGAGGAATATGCTGAGGTTGCAGTAAGTGCTGTATTAAGATTTCTTTCCAGAATGGGAGTCATTAGATATAACAGTATGGGTGGAAATATATCGACCCTTATGGATGAAGATGATATGCTCAGTATTAGATCTGAGGCAGCTGGTTTCTTTAAGAGAATGAGAAATGTAAATGTTGAGGTGAGTAAGGGAGACCTGCTTGCCGAAATCATAGATCCTATGGATGGACATATATTAAGTGAGGTTAGGTCTCCTATAGATGGTATTGTATTCTATCAGCAGGATGCACCACTTATATATCAAAATGCTGTTATATTCAGGATAATAAAGAAAATTCATAAATAGTATTTGATTGGTATTAATAATAAAGGATTTATAATAAGGATTTTAATATGGGGCATTAAGGATTATAATAGGTTTGTTAAATAAGCTTTATAAATAAATTCATATAAATAGGCATGTAAATACCCTACACACATGTCATAATGCAAAGGAGAAACAAGATGAGTGTAAGAAGAATCTACGTTGAGAAAAGACCGGACTATGCGGTTAGAGCAGACGAGCTGACAAATGAGTTCAGAAGTTATCTTGGACTTCAGGATGTTAAGGTCAGAGAGCTGGTCAGGTACGATGTTGAAAATCTTTCTGATGAGGTCTTTGAAGAGGCTATTGTAACTGTATTTTCAGAGCCGCCGGTAGATATAGTCTACAGGGAGGAGTTCCCTCATACAGAGGACGAGTTTGTATTCTCCATGGAGTATCTTCCAGGACAGTTTGATCAGAGAGCTGATTCAGCTGAACAGTGTGTAAAGCTTCTGGATGATAGTGCAGATCCTATAATTCGTTCAGGAATTACATATGCAGTGTCTGGAACTCTTACAGATGATGATAAGAAAACAATAGAGGATTATGTTATAAATCCTGTTGAATCTCGTGTTTCAGGTGATGATAAGCCAGAGACTCTTGTTATGAACTATGACGAGCCTGCTGATGTTAAGATTATGGATGGATTTACAAGTATTCCTGAGGATGAATTTAAGGCCCTTTATGATTCACTGGGACTTGCCATGACTTATAAGGATTTCTGGCATATTCGTAATTATTTCACCTCTGAGGAAAAGAGAGACCCTAGCTTTACTGAAATAAAGGTTCTGGATACATATTGGTCAGACCATTGCCGTCATACTACATTTGCTACAGAACTTACTGATATAGAGTTTGATCAGGGTAAATATAAGGAAGCTATAGAAGGTACATTTAAGAAGTATCTTGAAGATGCTGCAGAGATAAATGCAGGAAGAGATGATAAGTTTACATGTCTTATGGATATTGCTCTTATGGGTATGAAGAAGCTTAGAAAGGATGGAAAGCTTGAGGACCTGGATGTATCTGATGAGATAAATGCATGTACAATAGTTGTTCCTTTGAAGATAAGAAATGAGGATGGGGAGATTGTTACTGAGGATTGGCTTATATCCTTTAAGAATGAAACACATAATCACCCTACAGAGATAGAGCCATTTGGTGGTGCTGCTACATGTCTCGGTGGTGCTATACGTGATCCTCTGTCAGGACGTACCTATGTTTATCAGGCTATGCGTGTTACTGGAGCGGCTGATCCTACTAAGTCACTTGCTGAGACTCTTGCAAACAAGCTTCCTCAGAGAAAGATAGTTACAACTGCTGCCAAGGGATATTCTTCCTATGGTAACCAGATAGGTCTTGCTACTGGTCTTGTGCAGGAAGTATATCATCCAAACTATGTAGCAAAGCGTATGGAGATTGGAGCGGTTATTGGTGCAGCTCCAAAGGATAATGTAATGCGTCTTACTTCAGATCCTGGAGATATTATTATACTCCTTGGTGGACGTACAGGACGTGATGGATGTGGTGGAGCAACAGGTTCTTCTAAGGCTCATACATCTGAATCACTTGAAACCTGTGGTGCTGAGGTTCAGAAGGGTAATCCTCCTACAGAACGTAAGCTCCAGAGACTTTTCCGTCGTCCAGAAGTAACAAAGCTTATAAAGAAATGTAATGACTTTGGTGCAGGTGGTGTATCTGTAGCAATAGGTGAGCTGGCTGACGGACTTGATGTAAATCTTGATCTTGTTCCTAAGAAGTATGCCGGTCTTGATGGTACTGAGCTTGCTATATCAGAGTCACAGGAAAGAATGGCGCTTGTTGTAGATGCAAATGATGCTGATAAGCTTCTTGACTATGCAAGAGAAGAAAACCTTGAAGCAGTTAAGGTTGCTGTTGTAACAGAGTCTCCTCGTCTTGTTCTCAGATGGAGAGGTAAGAAGATTGTTGATATCAGCCGTGCATTTCTTAATACAAATGGAGCACATCAGGAAACAGAGGCACAGGTTGAGATGCCTTCAGAGTCTGTAGATGCATTTGCAGGTATTGATGGAAAGAATGGTACTGAGACCTATAGTAATGCTAAGGCAAATGTTTCAGAAAAGTGGATGGATATACTTTCGGATCTTAATGTTGCATCAGAGCGTGGTCTCGTAGAAATGTTTGACTCAACAATTGGTGCTAACACAGTTACAATGCCTTATGGTGGTAAGTATCAGCTTTCACCTATGCAGACAATGATAGCTACAGTTCCTATGCTTGGTACTCGTAGAACTGATTCTGTCAGCATGATGTCCTATGGTATTGATCCATATCTTCTTTCATGGAGCCCATATCATGGAGCTATCTATGCTGTTATAGATTCAGTAGCAAAGATTGCTGCAGCCGGTGGTGATGTTTCAAAGATTCGTCTTACATTCCAGGAATATTTTGAGAGGATGACAGAGGACAAGACTCGTTGGGGTAAACCTCTTGCAGCCCTTCTTGGTGCTTATCAGGCTCAGATAGGACTTGGACTTCCTTCTATTGGTGGTAAGGACAGTATGTCTGGTTCATTTAACGAAATAGATGTACCTCCTACACTTTGTTCTTTTGCAGTATGCATGAATACAGTAGAAAATGTTGTATCCTCTGAACTTAAAAAAGCTGGTAATTTACTTCTTAAGATGGATATAATTAAGGATGAATATGATGTTCCTGTATTTGCAGATGTACTTGATAGATATGCTCATGTACGTGCTGCAGTTGAGGCAGGAAAGATTCAATCTGCATTTGCTGTAGGCTTCGGTGGTATTATTGAAGCAGTCAGCAAGATGGGATTTGGAAATAAGCTTGGAGTAAAGCTGGATAAAAAGGCTGTTTCTGAGGAAGAACTTGGAAGAAAGGATTATGGTTCTATAATCTTTGAGGTAAGTCCTGAGGATGTAAAGAACCTTGATATTCCTGCTAAGGTTATTGGTAGCGTTCTTGAAGATCAGGCCTTCTTCTATGGAAGTACAAAGATTTCCATGGAGGATGCATTAAATGCGTGGACAAAGCCTCTTGTTAAGGTATTCAGTACAAGCAGTGGAGTAGAAAAGAGATTTGAAGGACATGCTGCTGATTATATGGCTGCAAAGAAGGCTGGTAAGGATGAGTCAGAGCTTAAGTTTAGATATAATCCAGAGCTTACAGGTTATAAGGGCGGCTTATATCAGTCCAAGAATATTCTTGTAGCTAAGAATAAGATAGCAAAGCCAAAGGTATTTATACCTGTATTCCCAGGTACAAACTGTGAATATGATAGTGCAAGAGCCTTTGAAAGGGCTGGAGCAGAGGCAGAGGTAATAGTACTTAATAACCTTGATCCACAGGGTATCAGAGATTCTGTAGATGCATTTGTAAAGGCAATCAGCCAGTCTCAGATAGTAATGTTCCCTGGTGGCTTCTCTGGTGGTGATGAGCCTGATGGTTCAGGTAAGTTCATTGCAACTACATTTAGAAATGAGAAGATTAAGGAAGAAATTCAGAAGCTTCTCAGCGAAAGAGATGGTCTTGTTCTTGGTATCTGTAATGGATTCCAGGCACTTATAAAGCTTGGACTTGTTCCAACTGGTCAGATTGTTGAGCAGACAGAGCTTAGTCCTACACTTACACGTAATTCAATCGGACGTCACCAGTCACGTATAGCTTATACAAAGGTTGTATCAAATAAGAGCCCATGGCTTAGAAAGGCTGTACTTGGCGGAGTATATTCAATTCCTATTTCCCATGGTGAGGGACGTTTTGTTGCCAAGGAAGAGTGGTTACGTAAATTATTTGAGAATGGTCAGGTCGCTACACAGTATGTAGATCCAGATGGTAATCCTACTATGGATGAGGATTATAATATTAATGGTTCCTACATGGCTATTGAGGGTATTACAAGTCCTGATGGAAGAGTACTTGGAAAGATGGGCCACTCAGAGCGTCGTGATAAGAATACATATCTTAACATTGTTGGAGATAAGAATCAGAAGATATTCGAGTCTGGTGTAGAATATTTTAAATAAATTCTGAAATATGATTTTATATAAGAATTTATTAAAGGTCTGAATAAAACTAAGATATAGTATTAGACCTTATATTATTTAATCATTTATGTTTGGGACTTATCCTGTAAAAGGATAGGTCTCGGGGTTTTTGTTTTTTTTCTTGGGGGTAAAGATGGAATTTCAGGAAATTAGAAATCTTTATATTAGGGTTCTTGAAAACATCCGAAAGGTTATGATAGGAAGCGAAGAAACATTTTCTCTTGTTTTTTCAGCTATGCTTTCTGGTGGACATGTTTTATTGGAGGATATGCCTGGTACAGGTAAGACTACAATGGCTAAATGTATTGCCGATAGTATAGATTCAGACTTTAGGCGTATTCAGTCTACACCGGATCTTATGCCTCAGGATATTACAGGTCTTAATATTTATAGTCAGAAAAGTGAAGAATTCGAATTTATCCCTGGACCGGTTTTTACAAATATTCTTCTGGCGGATGAGATAAACCGTGCTACACCACGTACACAGAGTGCTCTTCTTGAAGCCATGGAAGAAACTCGCGTTACTGTTGATGGTGAAAGCAGGGAGTTAAACTCACCTTTTATTGTAATAGCTACAGAAAATCCTGTAGAAACTACTGGTACATTTCCATTACCTGAAGCTCAGCTGGATAGATTTATGGTTAAGCTTACAATGGCTGATCTTAAAATGGATGAAGAGGTTGCAATTCTTGAGAGATTTATTATGGATTCTCCGCAGGATAAGATAGAGCCTGTTTGTAGTGGAAATGATATAGTAGAGGCATCAGAAGCTATTAAGCATATAAAGGTTGCAAAGCCTGTTATGGAATATATAGTTGGTATCGCAGATGCTACAAGAAGTTCATCTAAGCTTTTTTCTGGAGTCAGCCCCAGAGCTTCTCTTAATCTTATGAGAATGTCTCAGGCTTTTGCTGCCATATCAGGACGTGAATATGTAACTCCAGATGATGTAAGGTATCTTGCACCATTTGTATTTGCTCATAGGGTAATTACAGGAGCTGGTATAACTGGTATTTCAAGTGTTAGAGATACTATTAATGAATGTATAGCCGGAGTTGCAGTCCCTGTTGAGGATTGGACTTAATAATAATATGATTACTTATAATTATATTAAGGTCTTTTTATAAGGATATGTATATGAAGCTTGTTTCTGCTGTAATAATACTTGCTATATGCTATATAGTTCAAAAAATCCTATATAGAAAATTTTGGATGAAGGGTCTTGATACAGAAATACGATTCAGTCAGGACTTTATTGAGTGCGGGCAGAGTGCAGAGATTATCGAGGTTGTTACCAACGATAAATTTTTGCCCCTGCCTGCTTTTCATTTGAAATTTTCTGTAGATAAGAGTCTTAAGTTTGATGATATTAAAAATTCCAAGGTTACAGATCTTTTTCATAAAAATGAGCTTTTCATAATTATGGGACATCAAAGGATTACAAGAAGGCTCTCATTTACGGGAACCGCCAGAGGAGTAGTTGGAGTTAATAATGCCAGTATATTGGTAAGGGATATATTCATGACAGATACCTATGCTGCCCGTATGCCTCATTCAGATAAGCTATATGTTTTTCCTGCTAAAATAAGAACCGATAATTTTGATTTATTCTTTAAGGGGCTTCTTGGAGAGGTTGAAGCAAAACGTTCTCTTGTGGAGGATAGTCTAACCTTCAGAGGCGTCAGGGAATATCAGTCATTTGATCCCTATAGAAGTATAAATTGGAAAAAGAGTGCCAGAGCAGGAGAGCTTATGGTAAATATGTATGGTTATACAACTGACAGCAGAGTCAGGATTCTTCTTAATCTGGATAATAACTATATGATTGAAACTAATAAGCTCCTTGAAGAGGCTATTTCTATTGTCAGCAGTATATCTACAGAGCTTTTAAAAAGGGGAGTAGGTGTATCTGTAAAAACTAATGGAACTAATTCTGATGATATACTTCTTCCTGAAATAAGAGAAGGGGCTGAAATAAGTCATGCAATTACAATAGACAGAATGCTGACAGAAATAAAAGGGTCAAAGGAAAAGGTCTTTTTTATCGATATGATAAAAGAGGAAACACAAAATATAAAAAGGAATATTTTCTATATAATTGTAAGTCCCTATGCCAGGGAAGATTTAATGATTCATGTGGATAATATGTATAAGAAGGGTGCTGCCATTCATATGATCGTGCCTTGCTATGATGAGTATCCATATATTTCAGATAAGCCATATTCTTCCGGATGGGAGGTGCCTATCAATGTTTAAACTTTATACTATAATTCCAGGATTAAAAAAGGTATTAAGGTTTTTTTATCAATTTATATATTCTATCTTATTATTTAATATAGGGCTGGGAATGTTTAAATTACCAAGACTTAATTATAAACAAATGGGTATTCTGCTTGCTGTTTTAATCATATCATATTTTTTCAGAGATATATGCACCAGAAATATAATGCTGATTTTACCACATCTTATTATGGGGATTATAATCTGGTTTCTTGTAGATAAGCTTCATATAAGAGTAATGTTTATTGCATTTGTAATCGGATACTGTATTGATGGTATGAATTATATTAGTAAGGGCTTTAAATTAAAAAGAATGTTTGATCTGCCTTGGGGTGGTGCCGTTCTTGGTATAACATCTATAATTCTGGGTGAACATTTTGATTTTAAGGATCTTATTAGTCTTGGTACGGTTCTTCCTATGATTACAATAGTAATATTTCTTGTAACCATTTATCTAGAGGGGATGGAAGAATATATAAGTACTGCAAAGCATGTTACTGGGGCTCCTCTTGAACAGATTGTTTCGGTGAATAGTCTTCTTGTTTTATGTCTCCTATTTATAATCTTCGCTATTATTCTTATATGCGATTTAATGAATGTGGAAGAGGTATTACAAGGGGCCGGAAAGGCATTTTTAGCCATATTAAAGATAATACTTATAATAGCATATGCAATTTTTGCCTTTATCATGAGTTTTCTTTTTCCAAATATATCCAGATACTCTGGTGGAGGCCGTATGGCAATGGATGTGGCAGAAGAGGCGGGCCTTATAACTAATATTCTTAATTTTATAATTTTCTCAGTATTTATTTTGTTTTCTGTGGTGGCTATTTATAAGCTTTTTAGGTGGCTCATAGCTTTTCTTTTAACGAAAAATGTAAGAGATAATGAAATCAGCGAGGAAATACATAAGGAGAAAAAAGTTGAGGTTACAAAGGAGAAAATTGGTTATAAGGAAAGTCTTATAGGTAATTCTCCAGATTTAAAGGCAAGGCGAATTTATAAGAATAAGGTCAGAAAATATAGATTTGTTTTTGTGCCAGAAAAGACAAGTACTGCAGGAGATATAAAGCATCTTATGCAGGTTTCCAAGACTTCCTATGAAAAGTATTTTAAAACTGATAATAAGGAAGATGACGAAGAGATAAAAATAAATAATGTTAATGAGATTACAGAATTATATGAAAAGGTTAGATATGGAGGAATAATACCAGATAAAGACTATTTAAATAAAATGAAGGAATTAGGAAAAAAATAATTTTTTTCTTGATTTAACTTTAGGTCTGTGTTAGTATAGGAGCGTTGCTGGTATGCAATCAAGGTTTTGACCTTTGGGGTCAAGATAGAGTTGTATATACGTTACATAGAAAAGGAGAATTATAATGAGAGAAGGAATACATCCAGATTATTATCAGGCAAAGGTTGTATGTAACTGTGGAAATGAGTTCGTAACAGGCTCAACAAAAAAAGATATCCACGTTGAAATCTGCTCAAAGTGCCATTCTTTCTATACAGGTCAGCAGAAGTCTGCTAAGGCTCGTGGACGTATAGAGAAGTTTAATAAGAAATATGGCATTCAGACAGAAAACTAGATACATCAAAGTCAGGTGACAATATTTAAAAACTAAGGGAACGGTTTTTGTTTGTCACCTTTTTATCGTTGTTTATAGATTATATAGCAATTATAAAAAGGTGTTTAACAAAAGCCGTTCCTTTTGTTTTATTCTAGTTTACATAATTTTATCGGTGAAAAAATATGAAAAGAGTAAATATTGGCGGGCAGGCTGTAATGGAAGGTGTTATGATGAAGGGTCCTGATTCATATGCTTTGGCAGTAAGAAAGCCCGATAAAGAAATAGAGGTTAAGGTAACGCCTTATCAGTCATTTGGTGACAAGCATAAAGTATTTACAATTCCTATACTTAGAGGAATAGTTAACTTTATAGAGTCACTTTATATTGGCATGAAGAAATTAATGGATTCTTCTGAATATTTTATGGAAGAGGAAGAAGATATTAATAAAAAAGAAAACAATAAAAAAGAAAACAATAAAAAAGAAAACAATAAAAATGACATTAATACAATAGATGATAATAAAATAAAGGATAGTAAAAAAAATAATAATAAGGATAAAAATAAAGAAGAATCTTCAAGTGCTTATCTTATAGGAACTCTTCTTGTGTCTATTGTTATGGCAGTTGCTATATTTATGCTTTTACCTGCTTATGTTTCTGGATTTTTATATAAGGTTACAAATAGTAATATGATTGTAAATATAGTAGAGGGTATCCTGAGGCTTCTTATTTTCCTGGGATATGTGGCAGCTATATCGCAAATGGAGGATATTAAAAGAACCTTCATGTATCATGGAGCAGAGCATAAGACCATAAATTGTATGGAAGCAGGTCTTGATCTTACAGTTGAAAATGTAAGAAAATCTACACGCTTTCATAAGAGATGTGGTACAAGCTTTGTTTTTATAGTAATGCTAATAAGTATTTTTGTTTTTATGTTTATTAATACAGATGTTTTATGGATAAGGCTTGTATCCAGAATTCTACTTATTCCTTTTATAGCCGGTATTTCTTATGAGTTTATAAGGTATGCTGGCAGACATCAAAATACTTGTTCCAATATTCTTAGTGCACCTGGTTTATGGGTACAAAGACTTACTACCAAGGAACCTGATGATACTATGATAGAGGTGGCAATTAAGTCTGTCGAGGGAGTTATTGACTGGAAGGAATATGTTGAATGTGTCAGAAATAATTCATTTGAATAGGATTATATGCTAAAGATTTTTTTAAGAATTTTATATTCTATATGATTGTATTTTGTTTGGGGATCTATATAAGGATTAAATGAACATGGATAATAATAAATCAGTAAAATCAACTAAATCAATAGGCTATCTGAGAAAGAAATATACATCCATGCTTGAAGTGGCGGGGATAGAGAATGCGCAAATGGAAGTAAAATGGCTTATAAGCTATGTTACTGATATATATGATGTTTTTCTTCATGCAGATGAAGAACTGGATGACATACAGTGTATGAAGCTTAAGAAGCTTGTTATGAAAAGAGCCAGCCATTATCCTTTGCAATATCTTATTGGGGATACATATTTTATGGACTTGAGATTTCTATGCAGAGAGAAGGTGCTTATACCAAGGACGGATTCTGAAAATGTAGTCTATTGCGCTTTAGAACATGCTCCGGAAAAAGTAATAAGTGTTCTTGATATGTGTACCGGTTCTGGTTGCATAGGTATATCCTATTATAAATACCGTTTTAAAGATGGCTTTGACGATCACGTAACTCTGGTTGATATTTCTGAGGATGCTCTTGATCTTGCTAGTGATAATGCAAGACTTCATAATGCCGATGTAAAAATAGTTCAAAGTGATCTTTTTAAGTCTCTTAGGGATAAGGATGGTAAGCCTAAGAGAAAATATGAGATGATTCTTTGTAATCCCCCATATATCAAGACAAATGATATTAATTATCTTATGAAGGATGTAAGAGATTTTGAACCAAGACTTGCTCTTGATGGATCCAGGGATGGGCTTGAATTTTATAGGAAAATTGTAAAGGAAGCTTTGGATTTTCTAAAACCAGAGGGATATCTCATATTTGAAATAGGATATGATCAGTATATGAGTGTATTTAGTCTGATGAGACAAGCTGGCTTTAAGGGAATTAAAAAGCTCAAGGGAATGGATCAGCTTGACAGGGTTGTTTTTGGACATTTGTAGCAATAATTAATTGAGCTTAGATTAAATAATAATCATGAATGATTTTTATTAAATAGGGTTATTTTAGTTTTAATAATGAGGTGAATAAAATGTTTGACAGATTAGAGGAATTGGAAAACAAGTTAGAACAGATTATGAAGGAGTTGTCTGATCCAGATGTTGTAAGTGATCAGAATAGATTCAGAAGGCTTATGAAAGAACAAAGTGATCTTACTCCTATTGTAGAAAAATATAGAGAATATAAAAAAGCTAAGGAAACTGAAGAAGAGAGCCTGATGCTTTTAGATGAAGAGTCCGATGAGGAAATGAGAGAGCTTGCAAAAGAAGAGCTTGCAGAATCTAAGGCCGCAATTGAAAGATGTGAGCAGGAGCTTAAGATTCTTCTTCTTCCTAAGGATGCAAATGATGACAAGAATGTAGTCGTAGAAATTAGAGCTGGTGTTGGTGGCGAAGAAGCTGCTCTTTTTGCTGCTGAATTATATCGTATGTATCAGCATTATGCAGAAAGCAAAAGATGGAAAACAGAGCTTATATCCATTGATGATACTGGAATAGGTGGCTTAAAGGATGTAAACTTCCTTATAAAGGGTAAAGGTGCATTTTCAAAGCTAAAATATGAAAGTGGTGTTCATAGAGTACAAAGAGTACCAGAGACAGAATCTGGTGGACGTATTCATACCTCTGCTGCGTCTGTAGCTATTATGCCTGAGGCTGAAGAGGTGGATATTGAGATAAATGAGAAGGATATTCGTATCGATGTTATGCGTGCATCTGGAAATGGTGGACAGTGCGTAAATACAACTGATTCTGCGGTAAGACTTACTCATTATCCTACTGGTATTGTAATATATAGCCAGACGGAAAAGTCACAGATTCAGAATAAGGCTAAGGCATTCGCACTTCTTAGAACAAAGCTTTATGATCTGGAGCTTCAAAAGGCTCATGATGCTGAATCAGAGGCAAGAAGAAGCCAGATTGGATCAGGAGACAGGTCTGAGAAGGTTCGTACCTATAACTTCCCTCAGAGTCGTGTGACAGATCATAGAATTAAACTTACATCTTATGATTTAAATGGTGTGCTTAATGGGGATCTTGATAATTTTATTGATGCTCTTACTGCAGCGGATCAGGCTGCAAAGCTTAGTAAAATGGAAGAGGACGAATAATTTTAGAAAAAATGATAATTGCAAATATTATGCAATAGGAGTAAACTTTAAATAATTATTTTGTATTTAATAATTATTTGATGTTTACTTATTGAGCTTTATTATCCAAGGGAGGGTAAATATGTTTTGTAATATGTGTGGAAGTAATATTCCAGATGGGGTGGATTTTTGTCCATCATGTGGGGCTGATTTAAGAGCTTTTAAACAGACGGTTGCACCTAATATTTCGGAACCAGTTACTGAACCGGCTTCAGAACCTGTTTCTGCTACTATTTCAGATGCGGTTTCAGATATAAATACTCCAGAAACACCATCCTTTAGTTCGGCATCAACAACACCTATGATGGATATTCCTATGGAGGAAGCTCCAGAAGCTTCAGACCAGGTCTTTGATCCTGAGAGTGGAACTACTGTTCTTACTATGATGGATATGTCTGAAAATTTAAAATCAGATTTTAAGTCTGATTTAAAATCAGGAGAAGCTGGTTTTGGCGAAGTTGAAGCAGGTCATGTTCAAGAAACAGTAAGCAAGCCAGAGGAAGCCAAACCATTTATAGACCCTGATACACCTCGTGAGCATCAGCTTCAGGCTCCTGCTGATAAGGTTGTTACGCCTGCACCTGTTACTGGTTCTTCTATACTTTCTGATTCTAATGTTCCTCCAACAGGACAACAGCAATTCCAGCCAAATAATCAGAATATGAATCCGAATCAGAATATAAACCGTAATCAGAATAATAATCAGAATATAAACTATAATCAAAATATGAATCAGAATTCTTATTCAAATCAGAATCAGAATTCATATATGTCTAATCAGGGAGCTCCAATGGTCAATAATCAAGTTGGAGGATTTTTTGGAGCAAGTATACCAGAAGACTATAAGCCAATAAGTCCTATTGGTTATATTGGATATTCACTTCTTTATTCAATTCCTATAGTTGGAATTATTATGCTATTTATAAATGGTTTTGGACAGAGTAAGAACATTAATGTAAAGAATTATGCTCGATCATATCTTATTATTATGCTTGTTTCTGTAGTTCTTTCTATTGTAATCTCTCTTATAATGGCTGCTTTAGGAATTGGTATGGCGGGAGCGCTAGGAGATTAGATTAAAGATTAGATAAAGATAAATTTTTTATAAGATTATGTTTGAATTATAATATAAAAAAGCTCTACATATTTATATCATTTGATATTAAATATGTAGAGCTTTTTATTTATATTTTTTTGTTATAAATGGTTTTATAATGAGTTGATAAATCTTAAGAATGCTTCTTTACCATCCTTATTTCTCTTGTATACACCTGCATCCTCAAGAACTCCCGCGAATACAAAGCCTATTTCATTTTGGATAATTTTATGTAAACCTTCCTGGGAGAAGTTTTCTGGTATTGATGTAACTTTCGCTACATTATTCTCAACATATTGAACTTTGTAACCGTATTTAGGAAGAAATTTCATAGCCCAGTCAATATGACTTATGATATCCTTTTGATTATATAAATTTTCTTTGCTGATTATGGCCTTTTCTAAGGCAGCCATTTCTTTTTTTAATCTTGCTGGAAGAACAGCTAGTCCCATTACTTCAATTAGCCCTATGTTTTCCTTCTTGATATGATGATAATTAGCATGAGGGTGATAGAGGCCTAAAGGATGCTCGTCAGTAGTTATATTATTTCTTAAAACAAGATCAATTTCAAAAAGAGTTTCATCCTCGGAAATTTTTCTGCTTCTTGCTATAGGAGTAATAGTATTGTGGGGCGTGTTATTAGTTTCTGATAGAATATATGCTTTTTTATCAGTGTAGGATCTCCAACTTGTGAGTATATAATCGGCAAGTTCAACGATTCTATCTATAGATTTTCCCTGAAGTCTGATGGTGGACATAGGCCATTTTATTATTCCTGAATGAATATCTTCATAGCCATTTACAGTAAATTCCTTTTCGTAAGGTGCTCTAACCATAGGGAATTCGTATCCACCTCCTTGAAAATGATCGTGGGATAGGATAGAACCACCTACAATTGGAAGGTCTGCATTGGAACCGGCTGTATAGTGTGGGAATAATTCTACGAAGGAGAGAAGCTTCTTCATGGTAGATTTATTTATTTTCATAGGTGTATGTTTTTCGTTAAATATAATGCAGTGTTCATTATAGTATACATAAGGACTATATTGAAGATAGTACTGTTCCTTATCAAGAGTAATAGGGATTACCCTATGGTTCTGTCTGGCAGGGTGTGAAAAATGTCCTGCATAGCCTTCGTTTTCAAGACATAAAAGACATGAAGGATATCCGGATTTTTTTGCTTTTCCAGCAGCTGCTATATCTCTTGGGTCTTTTTCGGGTTTTGAAAGATTAATAGTTATATCTAAATCTCCAAATTCTGTACTTGTAATCCATTTTTCGTCCTTGGCTATTCTGTCTGTACGTATATAGTTTGTGGCCTTGCTGAAGGAATAATAGAAATCAGTTGCCTCCTTTGGAGATTTTTCGTATAGAGATTTAAATATAGGTCTTACCACTGATGGGGGAGGTGTTATTAGTCCCATGATGGCTGTATCAAAAAGATCCTTATATGTAATTGTATCTGATTCTAAAAGTCCATTTTCGTTCGCGTATTTAATAAGGTCATCTAGTATAAGAGATAGGCTCCTTGGGGCATTTTTGAAATTATCAAGAACTGCTTTATCAGGCTCTGTATAATCATTAACTTTGAAAAATTCCAGTATTTTATTTGTGGAATATACCTTGTCATCAGGACATATAAGCTTTTTGTCCATTCCATAGCTTATTAGTTCGGCGATTAAATTATTGATGTCCATTTTATTATTCTCTCTCCTTAAATATAAATAATGAATTATAATAATATTATGAATAGTTTATATCATAAACTTTTGATTTATTAAAATATTAAAGAACTTTTATTCCACCATATTTACGTATCTTAAGTACTGCACAGGATCCTGGTCCATAGACTTTATCAAGCTGATTTTTATATTCATCTACCTTTTCATTTTTGACAAAGGCTTGAATGGTACCGGCAAAACCACCGCCGTGAACTCTGCAGGCACCATCATTTCCCAGTATAGTTTCGCTTATGCAAAGACCTATAGACAGGTTCTGATGTTTTATATCCGTGTTTGTATATACATTTTGCAGGTACTTAAATGATGAATCTCCTGAAGCCTTAATAAGTAAAAGGAATTTATTAAAGTCCTTGTCTCTTAATGCATTAGCCTCATCCTTAGCCCTTTGGTTTTCATAGAAGAAGTGGAGGCTTCTAAGTACATGTCTATCAGAAAAAATATTCCTTAATTCAGGAATAGCGGACATAAAGTCATCCATATTTACATCTATTAGAAATTCTTTTCCAAAATAGGAAGCAACCTCCTTCATTTCTGATGGAATAGCTGCATATTCATGTGTAAGATCAGCATGACTGCCTTTCGTGTCGGTGATACAAAGACTATAACCTACCTGATCAAGATCGAAGCTTAATTTATCGATTATAGGCTGGTCAGGATTCTTGAAGTCAATATGACATAAGCTTCCTAGAGAACAAGTCATTTGATCCAAAAGGCCACAGGGTTTGCCAAAATATACATTTTCTGCATACTGTCCTATAATTGCTATTGTTACAGGATCTATTTCCATATTATTGAACAGACCGGATATTATATTTACAATTATAGTTTCAAATGCAGCGGAGGAGGAGAGTCCAGAGCCCCCAAGTACATCACTTGTAATAAAGGCCTTGAAGCCCCCTAGTTTATAGCCTCTGCTTTCTACAGAAGCAAGTATGCCTCGTATTAAAGCTTTTGTTGTTCCTTCTTCTTCATCAACCTTGGCTTTTTGATCTATAGAAAGCTCTATTATGTCATAGCCCTTGGATTTGATTTTTATATTATTATCAGATGATTTTGTTACGATAGCTATGGCGTCATCATTAATTGATGCAGCGAGTACTTGACCGTGTTGATGATCAGTATGGTTTCCTCCGATTTCTGTACGACCTGGGGCACTGTATATTTCTACTTCCTTATCTTCCTGGCCAAAGAGAGCGGTGAATTCTTTGACTGCTGCTATATATCTATATTTTTGGTAATATAATTTAGATTCATCAAGGTATATATCCCTTAGCTTAGAATCCATATTTCCTGATTCGATATAATTAATTATTTCACTTGCTTTCATAGTTTTACCTTTCTTATTACATTAATATGTTCGTGTATATGCTAGTAATTATAAAATTAAAAGATATATCTAATCTGTCATAATAATTTTTAGCCCCCAGTCAGGAATCATGAGTTTTTCTCCAGTTTTAATACTTTTATCAGATAACAATTCTTTTCCGAAAGAACCAGAATAGCTTATTTCTACAGGCTTATCTGAATAATTGAAATAATAGGAGATATGTTTTCCTAACTCATTTTTGCCTTCCTTTATAATAACAGGAAAATGCTGTTCAGGTATATTAATCTTGGCTATTTGTGCAACTTTTTTAAAGATGTATTCAAGTCCTGTTTTTTCCATAAAACATCCTATATATGTTGCACTTCCCGGCAAAGTATTATCAGGAGTCTTGTCCATATTTTTATGTATTACTGCACTATATTTCCCCCAATATTTATGGTCATATGTGGCCCAGATATACTCATCCTTATCTGGCATCAGCATTTCCATCCAATGGGCGGTATGGATATTCTTTTTCTCTAAATCAGTTTCGGATTCTTTGAAAATAACCTTAACGCCATCTGGACGGGTGAACTGCTGATACTTTACCCCAAATATGTCGGTCATGCCATGTGGTTGAAGGTCGTTATATATCTTAAGCTCCTGATCACTGTAAAAGCTTTTAAATGTAGCTATAAGGTGTCCTCCCTTCAGGACATATTCTTTAAGTCTGATTATGGTTTCCTGGCTGGCAGAGTAGAGTGCAGGAACTATAAGCATAGGATACTTATTCTTTAATTCATTACTATCCAGTAAATTGATATCTTGGGCATAAATAATATCAGCTTCAATATTCATTTTGTAAAGGGTGTCATAAACCCATCTTAGAATTGTATTGTAATCAAGGCTTTCAGGTCTTTCGGCAGGGTTATTCCAATTATCCTTGGGCTTGTACTCTGTATCTGATATATCGCTTATAGGGAATTCGTCTAATCCTGTAAGGCTTCTGTTATCAGCAAGTATGGCAACCTTACATTCTTTTTTCAGATTACATATTAAAGAATCTATTTTAAGACCTTCTTTTCTTGTTTCTGCTAGCTCCTGATAAGTTGAATTTGGTTCCAGATCATGGCTGAGTATGCCTCTCCAATAGCTTTCAAAGGAATTGTGTATGGAGTGCCAGTTCCAGTACATAAGGCTGGATGCACCAGATGATAAATGACTATAATAAGCCTGTCTTAGCTGACCCGGATATGGAGTCCAGTCTAATCTACCCTGTGATTGGGTTTCAAGAACAAGGTAGGAGGATTTTTTTAGTGATCTTCCAATGGCTCCCCCAAATGCTATAGTATCACCTTCAAACATATCCTGAGTCTTATGATATATGTCTACGCCAGGGATATCTACAGCCTCAGCAGCTTGACGTTGATTTACTAAAGGTTGTATTCCGAATGAATAACCCTTCCAGGAGTAATCATAATTGTGAGTTATAAATTGGTCAGGTCTTGCGTTTGCTTTTATTATACTGCGTTGCCACATTTGATATTTGCTGATTCTTTCTCTATGCCATGCTTTAAAGGCGGCAGATAGAGATCCGTTTATAGTCCCTCTGATATCAGGCATATCTAGCCAGGAATCAATTCTGTTGCTCCAATAATCCAGACCAAATTCCTTGTTAAATTCTTCTATATCAGGATATTTATTTTTTAAATCTTCTAAGAAGAGTTTTTGAACTCTTGGACTTGCAGCATCACCGCTTCTTGTTTCATTATCTATCTGATAACCAATAACATTTGGATAATCCCTAACTTCCTGAACTACCTTTGTTATTATTCTATCAGCATGATATAGAAAGTCTGTATTGGTTATATCATGAATTTGTCGGTGACCATATATTGGATGATCGTCTATTGTTTGACAAATTATGTCAGGATGTTTTTTGATAAGCCATGCTGGTATGGCATAGGTTGGGGTTCCAACTATAACATTTAGCCCATATTCGACTGCTTTATCAAGCATTCTATGAAGTAGTGTAAAATCGAAAATATTATCCTGAGGTTCCCAGGTGCTCCAGGTAGATTCTGCAATTCTGATTACATTCATCCCTGCTGCTTTCATAAGTTTAAAATCAGTATCAATTCTATCGTAGGGCATATATTCTAAATAGTAAGCTGCACCAAATAGAGTACCGTTTGTTTTGACTGTCATCTTATGTTCCTTTCTAGTATAGGGTTTTATCTTTTGTTATAGTATTATTTAAATAAGATATTAATTAATTTGTCCTTATTTTTATTGAGTTATAATACTTAACCTGAAATTAAATTTGTAAATTAAAAATAGCGAACATGTATGATGTTTTCTTAAAATATGTAATTAACTTGTAAACCTTGCGCAAAAATTGGTTGACAATAATCATACAAGGTGCTAAATTAGGAAAAGACAACCGATTGCGCAAAGTATAACACAGTGATTTGCGCTTGTAAAGACAAATAATCAAAAAAAATAATCTTGTAAAATCATAAGAAAACTACTGGAATAATAGGCATAAATTTAATTTTATTATGATATAAATGTACTTAATTAGGGCTTTATTACTTTAGTTTTAATTCTTAATAACGGAAGAGATGGAATAGAATTATGAACACACAAAAAAATCAAACAATTGGTGATATAGCAGATGCTTTGGGGGTTTCTAAAACCACTGTATCCAGAGCTATTTCTGGCAAGGGAAGAATAGGGGAAGAAACCAGAAATAAGATTCTTACTTATATCGAGGAAATAAATTATAAACCCAACCCAATGGCTAAGGGGTTGGCAGATCAGAAAACCTATAATGTAGGTTGGGTGATTCCTGGTGATACCATAGCTGCTGATCTTCCATTTTTCCAGAGATGTATGATGGGAGTCAGTGAAGTAACAATGGCGGAAAATTATGATATATTGATTTCTATTATATATGATGATAATATTGCTCAATTAAAACGTATAGTAGAGAACAAAAAGGTTGATGGTGTTATAATCGGCAGAACTCTTGTTGATGATAAGGCTATTAAATATCTTAATGAAAGTAATTTACCATTTGTTGTTATAGGAAGTACTCCTGAGAAGAAGGTTATACAAATTGATAATGATCATATAAGTGCCTGTAAAGAAATAACCTCTATACTTCTTATGAAAGGAATAAGAAAGCTTGCTTTAATTGGTGGTTCTACCTCTCATGTAGTAAATATATCTCGTCAGAAGGGCTTTGAAGAAGCTATAAAAGAAAAGGGTCTGAAGGTTGATAAAGATCTTATGTTTCTTAATAACGAAACTGATGATGATATTGAAAGAGCTGTAGATGCTGCAATAGGATTAGGGGCGGAATGTCTTGTATGTATGGATGATAGAATATGTTATACTGCACTTCTTAAGCTTCATAGAGATAATATTATTATTCCTGACAGGATAAAAATTGCTTCTTTCTATAATAGTGATCTCCTGGCTAATAACCAGCCTGCTATAACAGCTCTTAAATATGATCCTAAGGAACTTGGTAATTTTGCTTGTCGTAAATTATTTAAGGTTATTGATGGAGAGGACGTAGAAGAGCGAAGTCTTCTTAGTTACGAGGTTATGCTTAAGGGTTCTACTCAATAAAAAAATATATATTATGAAACAGCCATAGGATTATTAACTATAATAAAGCTATGGCTGTTTTTGTTTTATAATCTTAGGCGATATAGTACAGAATGAATATATAATTATACGAAACGATAAATTATAGTATTGTTTTAAGCTAATGGTAAAATTGCATAAATAGTTAAAAATTGACTTAAAACGATTTACATAATTTGAATAATTAATAATTTGGCTGTTTATGTGGTGGTTTATCGGTTGCACATTTGGAGACTGATCGACCGTGTAGAAAGCGCTATTTTTCTTGCTTTATTAAACTTTATGGTTAAAATATACAAAAAAAATAAAAATAAATAAAAAAATATGTTGACATATACGTGATAAATGTGTTAAATTCAATACAACGAACAACCGGTTGCGCATCTGCCTTCAAGCACCGGTCAAAAAAACCATTCGAGCTAGTAAAATAGCTCAGTTACTATCAGGATATTTTATTATGAAATTTCATGATAATATGTAATGATCAGTAACAAATTTGTAACAGAAAACTCATTAAACGTAAAAAAAAAAATTTAGGAGGGATTAGGTTTATGAGAAAGAAGTTTCTTGCATTCGCACTTGCAACATGCATGGTAGCTGGAGCTGTAACAGGATGTGGTAGTTCAGCAGACACAACAGCAGACACAACAGCAGACACAACAGCAGACACAGCAGCAGACACAGCAGACACAGCAGCAGACACAACAGATACTGCAGCGGACACTGCATCATCTGATGATCCAATTCAGACACTCATTAATAATACAAGCGGATCTGTTGATCTTACTGTTTGGGCTTCAGAAGAAGATCAGGATTTTACACAGGGTGTAATCGACGATTTTAAAGCAAAGTATCCAGATGTTACTTTTAATATAACACTTGGTGCTGAATCAGAATCAACATGTAAGGATACTATACTTGCCGATGTTGAGGCAGCAGCTGATGTTTTTACATTTGCTCATGATCAGATTAATGAGCTTGTAAATGCTGGAGCTCTCCAGGAAGTTGTATCTACCTATACATATGATGTTAAAACTGCAAATGTTAATACATCTGTTGAGGCGGCTTCACTTGGTGGAAAGCTTTATGCATATCCTATGACAGCTGATAATGGATACTTCATGTTCTATGATAGTTCTGTTATTTCAGACCCAACAACACTTGAAGCTATGATTGCTGATGCTGAAAAAGCTGGCAAACAGATAGCAATTCAGTTTAATAATGGCTGGTATCTTTACAGCTTCTTTAAAGCTGCTGGACTTGATGCAACACTTAATGATGATGGACAGACAAATTCATGTACATGGAATGGTGCCGGTGGTACAGATGTTTGCCAGGCTATTATTGATGCAGTAAATACTGGTGTAGTAGTTAACATGGATGATGGCACTACAGTTACAGGTATCCAGGATGGTACAGTTTGCGCAGCTATAAATGGTATCTGGAATGCTCAGGTCGCATCAGATGCCTGGGGAGAAAATTATCAGGCTGCTAAGCTTCCTACAATGAATATTGGTGGAAAGGATTGTCAGCTTTCATCTTATTCAGGATTTAAGTTAGTAGGTGTTAATCCTCATTCTTCAAACGTAGGTTGGTCAATGCTTCTTGCAGAATATTTAACATCAGAAGAAGTTCAGACTGCTAGATTTGAAGCAAGAAACCTTGGTCCTTCAAATATAAATGCTGCTTCAGCTGATGCTGTACAGAGCGATAAGGCTATTGCAGCACTTGCGGCTCAGGCTCCATATTCAACACCTCAGGTTATTGGTGGAAATTATTGGTCACCAGCTGAAACACTTGGACAGATTCTTGCAAGTGGTAATCCTGATGGAACAGATCTTCAGGAACTCCTTGATACAGCAGTTGAAGGTATCACAGCTCCTGTAGAATAAGAAAGTTAAAATTTATTTAAATATTTAATATAATCATAGTATAACCTTATAAAAAGTTATTTTAATATGGCCCCATATCATTAGGGTGGTATGGGGCTATAACTTTAACATCTGATATCTAAAATTTCGTAGAAAGGGGTGAAGCAGTTGGCTAAGGCACAGGCTAAAAAACAAGCTGAACCACAAAAAACCAGTTTTTTTAGAGGTTTTGTTAATTATTTCAAAGACCTCGGAACTGCTCTTTCTAAAGGAAATATGGGAGTTTTGATTTCTACCATATTCATGGGAGCAGGCTATCTGTTTAATAGGCAGATAATACATGGATTACTCGTATTTGTTGTTGAAATCGCTTTTATATTAATGATGATTATGTTTGGCGGACCGGCACTTTCTAAGTTTGGAACTCTAGGTACTGTACAGAGAGAACAAATTTTTGATCCGCTAACTATGCAGTCTACTGTTAATGATTATGATAATTCTTTCATGATATTGCTTACATCGGTTGCAGTTATTTTTGCTATATTTTGTTTTATACTTTTCTGGATAAGTAATATTAAGAATCTTTATAGAATCCAGCTGGAAAAGGAAAGAGGATTAAAGCCAAAGTCATTTTTGGGCGATCTTCGTGATATGGTAGGAAGTAAATTCCATCTTACACTTTTATCACTTCCTGTACTTGGCATTATTCTTATGAATATACTGCCAATACTTATACTTATTGCAATTGCATTTACTAATTATGATCAGAATCATATGCCTCCAGATGCACTTTTTACCTGGGTTGGTTTTGCTAACTTTGCAAAGCTTTTTACAGGTGGTATAACATCAAACTTTGGATATGCCTTTAGAAAAATCCTTGGTTGGACTTTCCTTTGGGCGGTACTTGCAACCTTTACTACATTTATAGGTGGAGTTCTTCTTGCAAGACTTATAAATTCAAGGCTTGTAGTTGCTCCAAAGCTTTGGAGAACTCTTTTCATAGTTTCTATAGCAGTTCCTCAGTTCGTTACATTACTTCTTGTAAGAAATTTCTTTGCAGATACAGGTATTGTTAATTCAATATGTTCAAGCTGGGGCATAACAGCTTTCTTACAGAAGATAGGGCTTGTAAGCTCCAGTATAAGTTATATACCATTTCTTACTAGTCCAGGCTGGGCTAAGTTTATGATAGTTATGATAAATATCTGGGTTGGTGTACCTTATCAGATGCTTATTTCAACGGGTGTTCTTATGAATATTCCTACAGATCAGATTGAGGCTGCCAAGATTGATGGGGCTAATTCCTTCCAGATATTCATGCATATAACTATGCCATATATACTCTTTATTCAGGGACCTGCTCTTATTACAGACTTTGTTAAAAATATCAATAACTTTAATGTTATTTATCTTCTTACACAGGATGTATATGTTACAACAGATCAGGCGCTTGCCAATGCTCATGGTAAAGAGGTTGACTTACTTGTAACCTGGCTCTTCAGACTTACAAATGAATACTATGATTATAAGATGGCTTCTGTAATCGGTATTATAGTATTTGTTATTTGCGCAGCATTTACAATTATATCATTTACAAAGATGATGTCTGGTGGAAGAGAGGAGGTATATCAATAATGAAAGCTAAGAAAATAACTGGCACAATATTTGCACATGTAGCATTAGTAATTCTTTCTGTAATTTGGCTTATACCAATTCTCTGGTTATTTGTTACTGCATTTAATGCTTATCCGGGAATTAATATATCGCATTTTTTCCCGCAGGAGTGGACAGTCAGTAATTTTGGTACAATACTTTTCAAACCTGATTCGGTTGTAAAGTATACAGTGTGGTTTAAGAATACACTTATCATAGCATTCTTTACATGTATCATATCTACAATATTTGTATTTATGGTTGCTTATGCATTTTCTTGTATGAGATTTAACGGACGTAAAGGACTTATGACATTTTCTCTTATACTGAATATGTTCCCTGGCGTTCTTTCTATGATAGCTATTTATTTTATTCTTAAGTCTATAGGACTTACAAATAGTCACCTTGGTATGATTATTGTATATTCAGCTGGTTCCGGTCTTGGATACCTTATTGTAAAGGGGTATATGGATACAATTCCTGCATCCCTTCGAGAGGCTGCGAAGATAGAAGGAGCTAATGAATTCCAGACCTTTACCAGAATTATTATTCCTATATGTAAGCCTATTATAGTTTATCAGGTAATCAACTCATTTCTTATACCTTGGGGTGATTTCGTATTTGCAAAGCTTATGCTTAACTCAGGACTTTCAAAGGATTGGACGGTAGCAATAGGTCTTTACAATATGCTTGATAAATCGCTTATAAATAAGTATTTCTCTATTTTCTGTGCGGGTGGTCTTTTGATATCCATTCCTATATCCATACTCTTCGTACTGATGCAGAAATACTACGTAGAAGGTGTAGCAGGTGGTGCTACAAAGGGTTAATCTATATAGGCCTAGTACATAGTCAATAAAAAATAAACTTAATGAGGGTAATTGAATTATGAAGGATACATTTGTTGTAAATATTATCCATCGTCCTGAGATGGTTCCGGAATATGCTGAAAAGGTAACCGGACAGGGCAAGGCTGAGGACATCGGTCGTAAGGCTCTTCTTACAGAGTCGCTTGATATATTTAAATTTCAGCAGGAAACAGCTCATAATAATGGTCTTAAAACAACTATTCAGATGACCTATGCAAGCCTTTTTAATGATGAAGCTGTTTCAATAGCAAAAGAACATCATGAAAAATTTGGAGATGAAATATCACTTTCACTTTTGGGGCTTCCTTGCAAGGAGTTTAGAGAGAAGTACAAGACTAAGGATTTTTGTATATGGATGTTTTCTATGGAGGATAAGAAAGCCATTGTAGATGATGTTTTTGGAAAGTTCTATGATACATTTGGCTTTTATCCTGAATCTACAGGTTCCTATTATATGGATGCAGATCTTATAAATTATGTTAAAGAAAAGTATCCATCAGTGAAATGTGCCGTAGCAACCTGTTGGGAGGAGGGCCCTAAAGCCTACCATACATGTAACAATTCCTGGTATACATTTATGGATGGTGGTCCTTGGAATCCCTGGATCCCTTCAAAGGCTAATACACATGCTCCAGCTGCAAATGAGGAGGAGGATAGTGGAATAGTTGCTATTCCTCACCTTTCAAGAGACCTTCTTGCCTGCTATGATGGAAATGGATCTAATTTCGGTACTCATCCTCAGAATGTTCTTCGTGGAATGATTTATGATAGTAAGACCTGGGAGTTTCCGTATTTTTATAATCTTGTTGATCAGTATAGACATTTGGCTAAATTCAATAATGGATATTCCTATAATATGATGTTTGTAGGACCGGGCTGGCTTAATAAAATGGGAAGATGGGAGGCTCCTTACGAACTCCTTAAAAAATCCTATGAAGAAGGAATGGCTTATTATGGAAGTCTTAAGAAAGAGGGCCAGCTTATAGATATGACTATGAGTGAATTTGCTGATTTCTACCGTCAGAATAAGACCTATACTGAGCCGGAATGTGCTCTTTGGAAGGATATTCTTTATGGTTCAGAGAAACAGCTTTTCTGGTACTCGGATCCTTATATGAGAGCTTGTGTTAATATGGATCAGGGTGGTGCCATTGTTGATCTTAGACCATATGCCGCAAAGCTTGAGTGGCCGGTTGGTATTGGAACACCGCATGTGACAGATGCTTCTTATCCTTTCCTTATTCAGGAAAAATATAGGGCTGGTTACTTTACACATTATGCTGGTGAAGGAACAATAAGAAGTGCTAAGGTATCCTATAATGGTGAAGAGGTGGATCTTGCTCTTTGCAGAACACATGCTAAGTTCAGTCAGAATATTACTGATGATAAAAAGGAAAGAATTCTAACTCTTGATCCTGTTGAGATTGAATTTGTGGATTTAACAATAAAACTTCAGACGGTTATTACATTTGAAGAGGGAGCATCTTCTGTAAAGATTGAAAGAAATATACTTGAAATGTCTAATCCTGATGCAGATGTGACTATTAATGAATATATGGTTGCCTGCTATGGTACAACAGAATATTCAGAGGATATGATGGGAATTAAGCTTTCTGCCGGAAATGGAGATAATCAGGTAAGTATAGATTATGAATATAAATGCAGAGAAGCCTTTGTATCTGGTGGAAAGGTTGCAAAGGCAGTCCTTCCTCAGATTAAGACTGAAGTGACATTTGAAACGGATTCGGCTGATGGACAGTCATATGTTAAGGAAGGTTATGCATTTTCACCTATGTTTACACTTGGATATGAGACAAAGATTCATGATAAGGAGGTAGTAAGAACATGGCTCAAGCTGGAAAGGGCAAATTAAATTATAGGTGCCCAATGTGCTTTATGAGGGACCTGGATATTGATATGTTCTATGATAAAGATAAGGAAGAGTATTATTGCCTCAGATGTCAGTATACAGGTGATGAAAAGGATATTCTTGAAAAAAATGAATTAATACGAATGAAGTATCGTAAGATGTATGACAGAATTACTGATTTTGATTAATTAAAATGTAAAATTCTTTTTAAAAGGTGGGGAGAGGCTGGACTTCTTTCTGCCTTTTTTATTATAATTGATTAGTGTCAAAATATTAATAGAGGATAATTATATGAATGATTTTATTAAAGGTATGGATATATCAACACTTATAGAAGAGGAAGAGTGTGGTGCTAAGTTTTATGATAATGGGGCTGAGAAAGATGCATTGGAGATCCTAAGAAGCTACGGATGTAATTATGTAAGACTCAGAATATGGAATGATCCTTATGATGAAGATAAAAATCCTTATGGTGCGGGTACAAATGATCTTGAAAAGACCATAATGCTTTCTAAGAGGGCGAAAAAACTTGGCATGGGGGTTCTTCTTGATTTTCATTATAGTGATTTTTGGGCTGATCCTGGGAAACAGATTCTACCTAAGGCATGGAGGGGATTCAGTGTAGAGGAACTGGAGAGTGCTGTATATGAATATAGCCTTGAGGTTATGAGGGCTTTGCATGAGGCTGATGCAGCTCCTACTATGGTTCAGGTAGGAAATGAAATCACTAATGGACTTCTGTGGCCTAGTGGTAAAAAACCTGAGTTTGATAATATTGCCAGGTATATAAATGCTGGTATTAGAGGCGTTAGAGCAATTGATGATAAGGTTGACATAATGTTACATTTGGATAATGGTGGATTCAATTCCATGTATGTTGAATGGTTTGATAACTACATTAAAAGAGGAGAGGATTTTCAAATAATTGGTTTTTCTTATTATCCTTTCTGGCATGGTACCTTGGAAGAATTATCCTTTAATATGTCTGATATGGCAAGAAGATATGGTAAGAAAATTGTGGTTGCTGAGGTATCTATGGGTTTTACCATGGAGGACTATAGAGAATATGAGATACCATATCAAATAAGAGATACATTTAAAAGCGATGAAGAAAAAGCAAAATGGGTGAATGATAATCTTATGGGCAAGGCCACAAGAGAAAATCTTATAGAAAAACTTACCTATCCTATGTCTCCTGAAGGTCAAAGAGATTTTATGGTGGATATCATGGAACGTATTTCTAATGTAGATGGGGGACTTGGTTTCTTTTATTGGGAACCTGCCTGGATTCCTGTACCTGGATGTGGATGGGCTACTGAGGCTGCCCTTAAATATACTGGTGAAAAGGGCCCAGGGGGAAATGAGTGGGCTAATCAGGCGCTTTTTGATTATGATGGAAATAGTCTTCCGGCTCTTGCTGCTATAAGAGATTTTATATAAGAGAATTTAATGGATGAAATATTTTTTTTGATTAATAGAATGATTGTTATTATTTAATGAGGGGGATTTTGATGAAAAAAATCGCGCTTGTAATTGAAAGTTGGAAAAGATATATAACAAGTGCATGGGTATTGGGCATGAATTCCAGAATAAAGGAATTGGGACAGGATATCAGTGTATATATGTTTAATGCATCAGCTAATTGGAGTAATGATGCAAGATATAATAAGGGTGAACATAATATATTCAACCTTCCTGATTTCAAGGATTTTGATGGTGTGGTAGTCGAAATTAACAACAATAATGATTTGGAAGTCAAGGAAAAGCTTCTTAATAGAGTGAGAGAATCTGAGGTTCCGGCTATATATATTAATAATGAAGCTGAGGGCTTTATTTCTGTTGGAGTGGATAACTATGGATCTATGTATAGGTGTATTGATCATCTTTATAGTATACATAAGTGTAGAAACTTTGCTTTTGTAATGGGTCCGGATTCTAATTATGAAAATAAGAAGAGACTAGCGGCTTTAGTGGACTTTTCTACAAAGCATAATATGGTTAAAGATAGAGATTATCACATTTTCTATAATGGATTTGATCTTGTGAGCGGATCAGATGCATTTGATAAAGTATTTAATAAAATAGGATTTATACCTCAAGCTGTTATTTGTGCTAATGATAATCTTGCTGTTGGCTTTATTACTGAGGCTGAGAAAAGAGGTTTTAATTGTCCTGAGGATTTTCTTATAACTGGTTTTGATGATCTTGATAAGGCTCGATATTTTGATCCCAGGATTTCTACAGTAAGTTATACAAGAGAATCAATTGGGGCTAAATGCATTGATGTTTTAAAGACTATATGGGATGGGGAAGATGCCCTTAAGGATTATACAGTGGAAACCCGAAATATATTCTGGGAAAGCTGCGGATGTCATAGGGAAGAAACGATAGATGCAAAAGAGCAGATGAAGAATTATATAATTTATAATGAAGAAAGAGAAAGATTTGAAAATGATGTTCTTAAGCTTTCGACTAGATTAACCCATTGTGATAGCTTCGGAGAAATGCTTAGTATAATTCCAGAAAGTTTGCGAGGCTTCAGATGTAATGATTTGTATCTGGTCTTTGATAAAAACTATATTAAGACAGTGGAAATCAATAAAAATATAAGTAAGAATCAGTATTATAAGTCTTACTTTAATGGTGATAACAATATTCATGATCAGTTATTTCTTGATGAAAATATTTTTCTGACAGAAGGTTATCCTGAAGAAATGGAGGTTGCTTTTGCCTTCGATGGGAAAAAGGATTTGTTAAAGGATACCATATATGAAGATGTTGTCTCTTTATCTTCTAATAATAAAAAGAATAATTCTAAGTCGGTTAATTCAAGAATCAAATATCAAAAGAAAAATATAAGGGGTTTATTTCCTTATTTTAAAAAAGCAGATTCGGGGGATGTATTTATATTTTTGCCTATACATTTTCTGGATAAAAATGTTGGTTATATGGTTATGAGAAATGCCATGCTGCTTATGAATGAACAGTTTGTTTTTGAAGTGATGAACGCAATGATAACTGGTCTTGAGCAGCTCTTTTATAAAGAAAGAATGGAAAGATTAAACCGTGTACTTATTGCTGCTTATAATCATGATTCTATGACCGGGCTATATAACAGACTTGGATTATCACAGTATGGTGGTTCTTTGTTAGATAAATGCCATAAGGAGGGGTGCCCTTTGGCTGTGACTTTTATTGATATGGATCATTTGAAAATAATTAATGATAATTATGGCCATAAAGCTGGAGATAATGCTTTAAAGGCTATTGCAGAGGAAATACAGAATATAATCTCGGTGGAAGGACTTGGTTTTAGATTGGGTGGAGATGAGTTTCTTCTTTTAGAAAGATTTGATTCTGAAGATAGATGTCAGAAAGTGATTTCAGATATAAGAGAAAATTTATTGATTGAAACTGAAAGGAATCATCATCCTATAAAGCTTTCTATTAGTGCTGGGTTTGTTGTGACAGATCCTGCTTCGGATGTGAAGCTTGAGGATTATATAAATCAGGCGGATAATCTTATGTATTTGGACAAAAAAGAAAGAAACAATATTCGTTGACCGAATATTTATTTTCTGCTACACTTTAGGGGCTTTTGAAGGGATAAAACATTTGCGTCCTTGAGAAAGTCAACGCATTTTATTAACTAATTTATGGTGTGTTTATGAATGCATACTATTTAGAAAAGGGAGGAAAAAAATATGCGTAAGAAGTTAGCGGCATTATTTATGGCATCATTTATGTGTCTTGGACTTGTTGCCTGTGGTGGCGGAAGTAAGGAGGCTGATTCGGCTGATGATAGTACAAATGTTGCAGAATCACCTTCAACAGATTCGTCTTCATCTGAAGTGGTTGCTGATAAAGCTAAGGTTCAGGAAAAGGGTAAGATAGTTATTGGTATTACCGACTTTGAACCTATGGATTATAAGGATGCAGATGGAAAATGGATAGGCTTTGATGCTGATATGGCCAATGCATTTGCAGAGTCATTAGGTGTTGAGGCGGAATTTGTTGAAATAGAATGGGATAATAAGGTTCTTGAGCTTAGTTCAGGAAATATTGACTGTGTATGGAATGGTATGACACTTACAGATGAAGTTAAGTCTTCTATGGACTGTTCTAATCCGTATTGTAATAATGCTCAGATAGTAATCGTTCCAAGCGATAAAGCAGATCAGTATCAGACTATTGATAGTATTAAAGATCTTAATTTTGCTGTTGAAGTTGGTAGTGCTGGAGAGGCAGAAGCTAAAGCTAATGAGCTTAAATATACATCTGTATCGAATCAGGCTAGTGCTCTCATGGAAGTTGCTGCGGGAACAGCTGATGGTGCAATTATTGATTCCCTTATGGCTGCAGCCATGGTAGGAGAAGGAACCAGCTATGAAAATCTTACTTATACAGTAGGTCTTAATAGTGAAGAATATGGAGTTGGATTCCGTCAGGGTTCTGACCTTGTTGCTGAAATGAATACTTTTCTTAAGACATCCTATGATGATGGTTCTATGGAAAAAATAGCAGAAAATTATGGAGTACAGGCAGCAATTATAGCACAGTAATATATTTGAGGTCATTCAGATGGATACTTTTTTAGAACAATTACCTATAGTAATTAAATCTTTAAATGTCGGATTTTTACAGACACTTAAACTTTTTTTTGTAACTCTTCTTGGGGCAGTTCCTTTGGGCATGCTTATATCTCTTGGGACACAGTCTAAGATAAAACCCTTAAAATGGATTTTAAATATATTTATCTGGATTATAAGAGGTACTCCTCTTATGATTCAGCTTCTTATTATATTTTATTTTCCAGGACTTGTTTTTAATAAGCCTATATGGGGAGGAGAGGAAAGTGGTAGATTCCTTGCTTCGGCTATTGCATTTATAATTAACTATGCATGTTATTTTTCTGAAATATTCAGAGGTGGAATGATAGGTATCCCTGTTGGACAGACTGAAGCGGGTATGGTGCTTGGAATGTCTAAATCTCAGATATTCTTTAAGGTTAAGCTTCTTCAGATGATTAAGAGGGTTCTGCCTCCAATGACTAATGAGATTCTTACCCTGGTTAAAGACACATCTCTTGCCAGAATTATTGCTCTTCAGGAGGTAATATGGGCAGGACAGGCTTTTATGAAAGGAAGCCAGGGCATATCAGGTGTTATATGGCCTATGTTCTTTACAGGAGTTTACTATTTAATATGTAATGGTATATTGACAGTAGTACTTGGCGGCTTAGAGAAGAAACTGGAATACTTCAGATAATAAAGGAGGATAATAATATGAGTTTTTTTGAAGTTAGTCATATTGGTAAATCCTTTGGTAAAACTGAAGTACTGAAGGATATATGTTTTTCATTGGATAAAAGTGAGGTTTTATCAATTATTGGATCCTCAGGTTCTGGTAAGACCACACTGTTAAGGTGTATAAATTTTCTGGAACATGCAGATAAGGGCATCATAAAGCTGGATGAAAATGTAATTTATGATGCAGCAGATCATAATTATCGTAAGGAAAGCGTTCTTATGGAGAGTACCAAGCATCTTGGCCTGGTATTTCAGAATTTTAATCTCTTTCCGCAATATACAGCACTTGAAAATGTAATGCTGGCTCCCCAGCTTGCCAGTAAGAAGAGATCGGATTACAAGTCTAGAAAAAAAGAGATTCTTAAAGAAATAAGGCAGGAAGGAGAAGCCCTGCTTGATCAAATGGGACTTTCGGATAGAATGAATAATTATCCTCATCAGCTTTCCGGTGGTCAGTGTCAACGTGTTGCTATAGCTAGAGCTCTTGCCCTTTCTCCGGAAATACTTTGTTTTGATGAACCTACGTCTGCTCTGGATCCTGAACTTACAGGAGAGGTTTTAAAGGTAATAAAAGAACTTGCAGAAAAGAAGATGACTATGATTATCGTTACTCATGAAATGTCTTTTGCAAGAGACGTGTCTGATAAAGTTATATTTATGGATAATGGATATGTTCTTGAATACGGTAGTCCTAAAGAGGTATTCGAGAATCCTAAGGAGGAGAGAACTAAACAATTCCTAGGTAAGATAAATTCATAAGATAAATTCATAAGATTAATTCATAAGATTAATTCATAAGATTAATTCATAAAATTTATTCGTAGTCAAAATGAATATAACAAATATCAAATATAATAGGTAAATTTTTTACATATTTTTTTAAGGTAAAAGAGGTGGATATAAAATTAGTTTTATATTTGCCTTTTTTGTTTTCGGATAAAAAATTAAAAAAGATAATCTTATGAAAAAAAATATAGTAAAAATATTAAATATTAGACAAAAATCAAAATAATATGCCATAAAAGTGCCTTAAAAATCCCCCAAACAAGCCTGGATAATGAGAAATTCGACAATTTACACAAAAAAAAGTTGAAAAATTATTTTTTTTTGTTATTGACTATCAGGTTGCGAAGTAGTATTATAAACAAGCTGTCGCGTGAGACAGTAAAAAACATCTAAAGAAAGTCAATAAATGAGCGGTCTAGAGACATGTTTCTAAATGATTTTAAATAGATGTGAAATTGATCTTTAACAACAGAATAATGATGACAACCCCGAAAATTCTTTTTAAAAATGCTTGATTAAAGAAGCGAAAATATTTTCGGATGAACAATCCAAACAACAGTAAAATTTGGAATGGTAAACGTTAACGTTTAACTATGACAAAGGATATAAACTTTATTTGAGAGTTTGATCCTGGCTCAGGATAAACGCTGGCGGCGTGCTTAACACATGCAAGTCGAACGGAGTGGTTCTCCCGAAGACCTGAAGAGCTTGCTCGGAGGGAATTCATTTGAATCACTTAGTGGCGGACGGGTGAGTAACGCGTGGATAACCTGCCTTACACTGGGGGATAGCAGTTGGAAACGACTGATAATACCGCATAAGCGCACATTACCGCATGGTAAAGTGTGAAAAACTCCGGTGGTGTAAGATGGATCCGCGTCTGATTAGCTAGTTGGTGAGGTAACGGCCCACCAAGGCGACGATCAGTAGCCGGCCTGAGAGGGTGTACGGCCACATTGGGACTGAGACACGGCCCAAACTCCTACGGGAGGCAGCAGTGGGGAATA